>JAWUVO010000118.1:0-20248 GCA_034112325.1 Bermanella sp.
CCTTGGTGCTGAACTAACCACGCATAGTTGTCTTCAATAATGGGTATTGGGGTGACATTGAACATAATTTGATCACGTTATTAATATGCTGTTAGTGTAAACCTTGCAGCGGTTAACTTCAGCATTTGGATTTAATATCACTATATTTGAATAAGTCCTTGAATAGACGTGGTTTTTTTAAGACAATGCGTGCGCTTCTTGGCATTTAATAAATTTTGAAGTTTATTTAAGTGTTTGCAGAAGTTGAAAATCGTCTGATTTTCTCATTATGGTGGCTTCTGGTCCCCTCGCAATTTGCAGCTGTAAACTCCGCCAGGCCCGGAAGGGAGCAACGGTAGCAGTGAAAGATGTGCCGAGGTGTGGCTGGAGGTCCCTCCAAAACCTTCCTGTTTTAAATCTCTAGTAAATACGCTTATTATTAGCCAGCTAGTTTTCATTTATCTAATTGTTGATGTATGAAAAAGGCCGATAAAATTGCAGCCTTTTTATTGGGTAGCTGTCATTATAATAATCTGAACATCAATGCTATTTTAGGTCTATGTTAAATCGAGAATTTTATCGCCGTGGGCCTAACCATCAATTAGGCCAGCCAGCCGATTTTTTAACCATTCGAAAGCAGTTTCAATTCAGGTCTGTCGAAATTGGGAAATGGGTTAAACCAGCCGAAAAAGAAAAAGCTGCACCGTTATTTTATGATGCGTTATGCGACCTAATGTGTATTTTAGGCGGAGACGAATCTCTTATTTCATTACGTGGTTCTATCGCGCTTCAATACGGAGTGGGAGGCCAGCGAGGCGTTTCGGCCCACTACGATCCACAGACTAGAAGCTTTGCTTTGGCTAAAAATGCTGGGCCGGGCAGCATTGCCCATGAATGGTTTCATGCGTTTGACCACTATATTAATGAAAAAGCGTTTGTGGACACCAGCCGTAGTCAGTTTGCTTCAAGCGCTTGGTTGGCCAATGCAGACGAAGTTGAGCACCCGCTTAATGAGATGCTCATGTGTTGTTATGAAACTATTATTTTAAATCAAAAGGGAGATCAGCCTAACGCCTATTTTGATATGTCAGTTAAGGCAGATAAGGCGATGGGCCAAGAGTATTTTAGTAAGCCTGAAGAAATGTGTGCTCGTGCGTTTGAAGCCTTTGTTCAAGATGCTTATATTAAGAATAATTTTCTAGTCAAAGGCACCAAAGAATCAGAAGAAGCTAAGTTGGGGCTTTATCCACAAGGCGAGCATCGTTTAAGAGTAAATAAGGCATTTGACCTTTACTTTAAGCACCTTGGCTCGGCGTTAAAACGCATTCAGCAAAAGGCTGAAAAAACGTGAATACGCCTAAACTTAATAATCTAAAACCTGATGACTTTGTTGCGCCCATTTGCCATGAAGCTATTGAAATTTTGTATCAAGACGATGCAATTCTAGTCATTAATAAACCCAGCGGTCTATTGAGTTTGTCGGGTAAAAACCCTTTGAATAAAGATTCGGTACACTATCGTTTAGTGCAGGAGTTTCCCTCCGCACTAATGGTGCACAGATTAGACTTGGGTACCTCTGGATTAATGCTAATAGCGCTTTCAAAAGACATTGTAAAAAATCTTAACCAGCAGTTTTCCAATCGAAGTGTTAAAAAAACATACCAAGCAATACTGGATGGTAAACCTAATAACCTAAAGCTTAAAAATGACAAAGGAGTGATTGACCTACCCATTGCCAAGGGTGTTTTTCCATATCAAAAAATTTGCCATGAAACCGGCAAAGCTGCATTGTCAGAATATCGTGTGATAAAACAATATGAACATAGCTTTAGAGTAGAGTTCACCCCAGTCACAGGGCGAACCCACCAATTACGGGTGCATTCAGCGGCTATTGGTCATGCCATATTAGGCTGCGATTTATATGGCACAAAGCTGTCACAGGCAAAATCTTCTCGGCTTTTACTGCACGCAAATGGACTAGAATTTACTCATCCTGTCAGTAATGTAGCTATGAATCTAGAGTGCTTAACCCCTTTTTAATAAATACGGTCGCTAATCTTTTAGCATACTCCGGTCATTGTCAGGGGCCTTGTTCGTAGGGCGGTTTCAGCTAGTATCTTTGGCTTGACTCCGATATGATTCCTTCCTAAATAAACACTAATATTTGCCACAAAAACAGGGTTTATGCGCCGTTAATTGCTCATAAAACAACCACTGTTTAGGATTAAGATTACACACATGAGCTATCAGGTACTGGCCCGCAAGTGGCGACCACAATTTTTCAAGGACATGGTAGGGCAAGAGCATGTAATGCGTGCCCTTATTAATGCACTTGATAACCAGCGCCTGCATCATGCTTATTTGTTTACGGGTACTCGAGGAGTGGGTAAAACCACTATTGCGAGAATACTGGCAAAATGTTTGAACTGCGAACAAGGCATCAGCTCTGAGCCTTGTGGTACGTGTTCTAGTTGTACAGAAATTAGCGAAGGTCGATTTGTCGACTTAATAGAAGTCGATGCCGCATCTCGCACTAAGGTAGAAGATACCCGCGAGATTTTAGATAACGTGCAATACGCTCCTACCCGTGGCCGCTTTAAAGTGTACTTAATAGATGAAGTGCACATGCTGTCAAACTCCAGTTTTAATGCTTTGCTGAAAACATTAGAAGAGCCACCTTCTCATGTGAAATTTTTACTTGCTACCACCGATCCTCAAAAGCTACCGGCTACTATCTTGAGTCGCTGCCTTCAATTTAGCCTTAAAAATATGACACCAGAGCGCATAGTAGGTTATTTACAGCATATTTTAGGCTTAGAAAAAATACCGGCTGAAGACCCTGGTTTGTGGTTACTAGGCCGTGCCGCCGAAGGCAGTATGCGTGACGCATTAAGCCTAACCGACCAAGCTATTAGCTTTGGCGATGGCCAGATTAAAGAATTAGAAGTGGCCACCATGTTAGGAACGGTAGACCGAGGCCGAGTATTTCAGCTTGCTATAGCCTTAGCCGAGGCCAACGCAGTCGACGTTATGGCTTTGGTCGCTCAAATGGCAGAGCATGCGGTGGACTTTAACAACCTACTTGCCGATTTAATTGGATTGATTCATCGAATTGCCATCGCCCAAGCGGTGCCAGATGCCGTAGACAATAGCCAAGGCGACAAAGAGCAAGTTATGGCGTTGGCGCAAGCCATGAGCCCTTCAATGGTTCAATTACTTTACCAAGTTGCATTAACCGGTAAACGTGATTTGCCCCTAGCGCCAGACCCAAGAGCAGGCATGGAAATGACCCTGCTGCGGATGCTTAATTTTGCTCCCATTGGGCACCAGATTGAAGCTGGTCAGCCACCTTCTGGAATAGGGGCGCCCCCAGCAAAAAAGCCTGATCTGGCGCATCTCAAGCGTCAAATAGTGAACTCGGTTGCCGAGCGTTCACGAGGTATTAGCGATCTTCCAAAAGTAGCCGAAACACCTAGTCAAATAGAAACGCTAGGTATCAACACAGTTGCTGACGAAGTAATGACTAACCAGCGGGCCGCTAGTGTTGAGTCTACTGATTACGATGACCCACCATTTGATATGGATATGCCATCTTACCAGCCTGGTAGCAGTACTGATCCAGTACAAGATCCAGTACAAGATCCAGTGCAAGATCCAGTACAAGATCCAGTGCAAGATCCAGTGCAAGATGTCGCGATAATTGAGCCAGTTGAACTGCCAGAACTTGTGATTCAGCCAGAACCAGCTGATATTCAAGAGCCTGCTGATACTCAACAGCCAGTTTTAGACGCAGAACCTGCAACGGTTGAACCTGTAGAGATCAACATGGATCTTAGTCCAGCTAGTTGGGCGCTTATTTTTGATTACCTTCCTGTAGAAGGCATGTTGCGTAATTTAATATCTAATAGTTGTTTGATACAAATGGACGGCAATCAACTGCTGTTCCACGGTGACTCTGGGCACATGCGATTATTCAGCGCCAGTCATCAGCAGCGCTTTAACGAAATACTGAATGAAACGCTGGGGTCTGAATATAATTTACAGGTAATTGACGGTCCGTTATTACATGAAACACCGGCTCAACGAGCTCAGCGTTTAACGGCTGAAAAGCAAAAGGCCGCGGTTCAAAGTATTGAAAACGATGCAAATGTATTAGCTATAAGACAAGCCTTTGATGCGCAGGTTATAATAGAATCAATTAGACCCTTACATTAGTAAGGCAGTAACAAATGACATCAGTATAAAATTAATTATTAACACTAATAAACCGAGGACAAAAAAATGATGAAAGGCGGAATGGGCAACATCATGAAGCAAGCCCAAAAAATGCAAGAAAAAATGGCTAAAGTTCAAGAAGAATTAGCCAATGCAGAGACTACGGGTGAATCAGGTGCTGGCCTTGTAAAAATTGTAATGACAGGCCGTCATGATGTTAAAAGTGTTTCATTAGACGACAGCCTAATGGAAGAAGATAAAGAAATAATTGAAGACTTACTAGCAGCAGCCGTAAACGACGCCGTGCGTAAAATTGAAGAAGCATCTTCTAGTAAAATGGGTGCTATGACCGAAGGAATGGGTTTGCCTGGTGGCATGAAGCTACCGTTTTAAGCGATAAATTAATGGCCGTTATTTATAATAAATAAATGCCGGCTATTCGTTTATTTATGGCAGTCTCTAAAGTAAAAAAGAAATAGAAGTACCTTAATTTATGGCATCACTTAGTCCTTTAATCAATCAGCTGGTTGAGTCTCTAACTATTCTTCCAGGAGTAGGGCCAAAGTCTGCCCAGCGGTTAGCTTTGTATTTATTAGAGAAAGACAAGGCTGGTGCGGCTGCTTTGGTAAGTACTTTAAGCGAAGCGCTAGAAAAAGTTGGTCACTGTCAGCAGTGCCGTAACTTAACCGAAACTGTGCTGTGCCCAGTGTGTGATGATACCAAGCGTAATAATGAATCTTTGTGTGTAGTTGAAACACCAGCCGAATTATTAGCCATAGAGCAAACTGGTTTTAAAGGTCGTTACTTTGTATTGTTTGGTCGCCTTTCTCCTATAGAGGGAATAGGACCAGATGCATTAGGGTTAAATAAACTTCGCGAAAATGTAATAAATAACGACGTTAAAGAAATAATTTTAGCCACCAATCCTACGGTTGAAGGCGAAGCTACCGCTCAATACATTCAACAGATGTTTGTGAATAGCGAAGTAATAGTGAGTCGTATAGCACACGGCGTTCCATTGGGTGGCGAATTAGAATTTGTAGATGGCGGCACACTTGCCCATGCCATTGCCGGTCGAAAAACAGTATAGGCGTTGTAAATGATATACATCGAAACAGACAGCGCATTAAAGCAAGCATGTGACCACTGGCTTACAGTAAATCGTATTGCGTTAGACAGTGAATTTATGCGGGTAGATACATTTTTTCCCAATTTAGCGTTAATTCAAATTAATGACGGCACTCAAACCTATTTAATAGACCCAATAAAAATTGAAGACTGGGAACCGTTAAAAGCGGTATTTACCGCACCTACCGTGGTAAAAGTTTTACACTCGCCTAGCGAAGATTTTGATGCGTTTTATCATAATTTAGGTGTACTTCCTTCCCCAATTTTAGATTCTCAACTGGCGGCTGCTTTAGCCAGTATGGGGGGGATTATGGGTTATCAGAAATTAGTAAAAGCGTTAGTGGATATCGATTTAGACAAAGGCGAAACTCGCAGCGATTGGATGAGACGCCCCTTAACAGATAGTCAAATTCATTACGCGGCTGAAGATGTAAATCATTTATTAAAAATGATGGATCAGTTAGAAGAGAAGTTAACCGCACTTGGGCGCTGGCAATGGCTGGTTGATGACTGTGCGTCAATGGTAACGGATTGGTTAGAAAATCAAAAACAAGGTTATAATTTAGATCGAATCAAAAAAGGTTGGATGTTAAAACCTCATCAACTGAATGTATTAAATCAACTGGTTGTTTGGCGAGAAGCCCGCTGTCGCGAAGTGAATAAACCTAGAGGTCATTTAATTAATGATGCATTACTGTTAGAAGTATCTACACGCTTACCACAAAGCGTACATCAATTAGGTGCTATTAAAGGTATTAGACAGGCGACGATTCGTAAAGAAGGTGAGCAAATTATTAATCTAGTGGTAGCCAGTAAAGAGCTACCTAAAGAGCAGTGGCCAGCTAAATTAGATAGACCACTTAATCAAAATGCTGGTGACTGGTTTAAATTAATGCGTGCACAGGTAAGCAGCAAAGCTGAAGAGCTTGATGTTCCACCAGAAATGTTAGCACGTAAAAAGCCGTTAGAAGCCATGCTTAGAGCAGGTTACTCAACAGGTCCATTTACTTTACCTGTTAGCCTACAAGGCTGGAGAGAAGAGATTATCTCCGACTCACTAGTAACCCTACTTAACAAATTAGCAGGACGCTGATTAACTTACAGAACTAATTAGCGAGATAATTATGAAAAAATTATGCACAGTATGGTCAAGCCCGAAAAAAGAAGAAATGTACTTATATACAGATCGCCTTGAAGGTTTGAAGCGAGTGCCAGAAGAATTACTGGCTATGTTTGGTACACCAAAAGAAGTAATGGGACTGCCGTTAAGCCCTGATAAAAAGCTAGGTCGTGCAGACGCAAAAAAAGTATTACATGAAATTATGGTTAAGGGTTTTTATTTGCAATTACCGCCAGTAAGAGAAGGCTATATGTTAGACATACATAAAGATTCTTCATCAAAGTACACCGATATTATTTAATATTAATATGCAGTAGTTGAAGGTGCACGAGTATGGTTAAAAAAGAAAAGCCATTTTGGGAAGCCAAAAAGCTTGATGAAATGTCGAAAGACGAATGGGAAAGTTTGTGTGATGGCTGCGCAAAATGTTGTTTACACAAGCTAGAAGACGAAGAAACAGAAGAGGTATTTTATACCGAGATTGTTTGTCGTTATCTAGACCGTGAAACGTGTAATTGTACAGAGTACAAGCGTCGCCAAGAATTAGTACCTAATTGTGTATGGTTAAAGCCAGAAGATATGGGTGACTTTCATTGGTTGCCACCGACTTGTGCTTATAAGTTAATACACGAAGGCCAGCCATTACCAAAGTGGCATCATTTAAGAAGTGGTGATAGAAAAACTATTCATAAATACAATCACTCTATGCGCCGTAAAGGTATTCCAGATGACAAAATACCAGAAGAAGATTGGCAAGATCATATAATTTGTATAGATGAGTAAGTACTGAGTACTTTTAATTTAATAAAAGAGTTTTAAATGGCATATCAAGAAACATATCAATACGCTTGGATAGTCTATCTACTGGCATCGGTAGGTATGTATTATGTAGTGGTAAAACTGTGTAAATACTGGAAAAATGAAGACCGAAAAAATTATTTTAAAATGATTTCTGCGGTCATATTGTTTACCCCTGCAGGCCACGCAGTAGACGGTATTTCAGTAATTGCACCAGCTTATATAGTGACACTGGGAGAATTACTTCAAAACGGTCCCAAAGCCGCTATGTCAGGACTGATGCCACTGCTACTTGCTTTACTGCTTGGTGCAGTATTATTAGCCATTCAAGCATTTATAAAATCTAAGAAAGCATCTAAACAAGTAGCTAGGTCTTAATTATTATGCCGACACTTTTACTAAAATTAAAAAATGTACCTGAAGACGAGTACACTGAAATCTGTGAGTTATTAGAACAAAATCAAATATCTCACTACGAAACTAATGTGGGTTTTTGGGGGATTGGTATGGCTGCTATATGGCTGCGCGATCCTGAGCAATTAACAGCGGCACATGAATTACTGAACGAATATACGAAAAGTCGACAAGTGGCTGCTAAGCAGGCTTATGAGCAAGCCTTACAATCTGGTCAGGCTCGTACACTGCTAAATACGTTTCAGCAACAGCCTTTAATATTTATACTTTATTGTCTTGGGTTGTTTGTCATTATTGCTTTAAGCACGTTGCCATTCTTGGGTATGTTGTAGGCCTAGTCTTTATCTGACTTTTTTATTTTAGGTGAGCATTTAATACAAGTGCACTTTGCCATGTGGCCATTAGCGGTTAAGTTATTTGGTAAAAAATCTTCTAGCAACTCGAAGCTTATCTCTACGCTATCTTCTTTTTTAGCTATATCTTCTTGTATGGCCATATTAGTTAGGGTAGGTATGTCAGTCTCATCCCATGAAATACCTTTGATTGACTGATTAATTTCAATCATGGCTTTTGTCTCTTTTATCCGTCGTTGAATAATCATCTCTGGGCTTAGAGTTAAAGTACGAGCTATTTTACGAGTTTTAGATTTATTCTTTGTAGTCATCCTGACCTCTGTGAAAATTATTCCATTAAACAGTAATTTTTAAGATATTAGGTTTATGCGCTAATGTCATGAGATTTTACTATTTTTTTATTAGCGTTGATAGCCTGCTAATTTAGTTGAATATGGTTATGAAAACTTATTATTTTTTCCATTAGGGTTAATAGCCCGATAACCAAAAAATCTTATGTTTGGCATTAATTGACCAGTTAATGTTATCGGTTTTATTGTATTATTTCAGCTATGAAAATAGCCCAAGCTACTCCCCTAGAAATCCTTATTATAGATGATCATCCACTGTATTTAGATGGTCTAGAGATGATGCTTACACATTCTCTTGATAATATTATTGTACATAAAGCAAATACACTAGATGCTGCGAAAGAGATTCTATTTAAGGATATAAGCTTAGACCTTATATTGCTTGATATTAATCTAAATGGTGATAATGGCTTTGATTTATGTTTATCGGATGAATTTAAAAACCAACCAATTGCTATCTTATCTGCCATTGATAGCCCAGCCAGTATTTTGCAGGCCAAGCAATTAGGGTTGCTTGGATTTTTAAGTAAGGGTGTTAATAACGATATACTAACAAATGATATAAGCCGTCTTTTAAGCGGTGAAACTGTTTTCCCTTTTCGTTCGCAAGAATCTTCTAAGCTAACACCAAGGCAGTTTGAAGTGTTGCAGCTATTGGCAGAAGGCTACCCTAACAAAACCATATGTAAGCAGCTTGATTTAACCGAGGCTACGGTTAAAACACACTTAAGGGCTTTGTTTAATATTCTTAATGTAAATACCAGAACAGAGTGCGTTAATGTTGCTCGTAAAGAGCATATTATATGATTTTTAATAACGACGATTTTAGCTTAGATGGGCTGATTGGTTTTTGAATAAACTTGCACTTATTAAGAATATCTAAGCTTGTTATTTTTTGTGAAGAGATGAGAATACTTGGAATACATTTCTCATGACATTCTTGGATAATAGTTTCACCGCAGCCATCATTTAAATTCCAGTCACATATTACACAATTTAAATCTTCATTTATTAAGCTAATACCGTGCTGCACTCCATTTGCACTAATCACAGTATAATTCCAAGCTTTAAGTATTGCAGAAATTGTATTAATAATTTCTTGGTCATCATCAATTATTAAAATTGTTTTTTGATTGTTGCCTGTAGTTTGTTCAGACTTTAATTCTCTATTGTCTAAGGGTAATGCTATAGAAAAAATTGTACTATTTTTAGTACTTTCAAAGCTAAGTTCATGCTCTAGCTTTTTGCAGAAATTATAAACAATCGACAGACCTAGTCCTAATCCCTCAATAGCGTCATTACCTTTGGTGAACTCAGAAAACATACTGTTTTGTACTTCTTTTGAGATTCCTTTGCCGTTGTCCATAATACTAAGTTTAATATCGTTTGCTATTATTTCACTCTTTATACTAATAACATCGCAGCCACTATGCCTAATAGAGTTTTCGATTAGGTTATTAATCACTCGACTAAGGATTGTAAAATCACTAATAACATTTACTTCATCTACATTTATCTCAAGTCTAATACCTTTATTGTTTAAACGTTCAGAAACCCCATCAGTAAGTTGAGTGACTAATTCCTTTAAATTTATTCTTTCATGAATAGGTTTGACTAGATTAAAATTAATTTTAGACATATCTAGCATCTGAATAAACATCGAGTTTAACGATTCTATACCACTATTAAGCCTTGATATTTTATCGTTGTCAGGCAAATCAGACATAAGCGACTGACTGATTAATGAAATCCCCTGCAGTGGTTGGCGTATGTCGTGGCTAGCTGCCGCAAGATATATATTTTTTTTATTAATAGAAGCTAATGTATTTTCATGGTGGATGTCTAGAGCTCGTTTTCTTAGAAAATTACCCCGTTGATTATATTCATTCACATAGGCGCCAATTGCCGCTGAAATTAGGATGATTGACAAAAATAAAATGTTATTTAAATAATCAGGGAAACTGAAATAATATAATGGCTCGGTCATAGCGTAGATTATTACTACGGTTATATTTAGTAATAACGCTGTGTAAAATGGCAAAGCCATAATAAAAAACCCATACATCATGGTAACCATTAGGCCTTCATAGGGTAGGTTGATTCCTCTAATATGGGTGTACCAAATAATATAGATAATACTAAGGCTAGTTAGTAAATGCGTTGAACTGTAAATTAATAGGTAATATTTAGGCGGTTTAAAGCATAGCCATAGTGTAGTGATAATAATAATAGGTATTACGAAAACTAATCTAATTACTGAAGTGTGAGCTGCAATATGAGATTGTAGAAATACCCAATCAAAAATACAAAATACAATAATAAAAATAATAGCCGACAAACCAACCGTAACTACACGGTTTAATATACGTTTACGAACTACCTTTTTAAATTCTAATTCTAAAGATCTAGGGAAAACCAGCCAAGGAAATCCCTTGGCGATTGTTTGGTTGACTGCAGTAAGAATATCCATGACTCAGTTTGCCTGTGATAGCGGGCATGCTCAAGTAAATAAATATTAATGGCGGGTTTCAGCCAGCTCCCATGCCTTTACCATGCTGTACTCTTCATCTGTAAAATATGTGTTAGCCAGATTAGCTATTTCTATCTGTTGGTTTTCTGCCGTTAACTTTTGAGCGTATATATCTTTTTTGGCTTGGTTATATCGATCATATGACAGTTTTAAATTAACTTGGCTCTGATAATCATTAACTATTTCTTCTGCTTGTTCTGAGTCGAAGTTTTGATAGGCAAATTCACGCATTTCTTCCATGCTAGGTTGCTTAGCCAGTTTATTGTTATAAGCTTGCATTACTTCAATTTGCTGCTCTTGGTGTTGAATAATATCAGCCATTTCTTGTGGTAATTGTTGCCTAGCATTTTCTTTGATTACTTGGCGTTCAGCATCGCTTAATTCACCATTTAAATCTGTTTTCATATTTGTAATTGTATATTGAGCATAGGCTTCATCTTCAAAAAACATAGCGCTTGCGACGTTTTCTCCTAAGTGAGTTCTACGAATATCATAAAGAGTTTGTAGTCCTTGCTGTAACTTTTCAAAGCGATACTGAGCATCAATTTCTGAGCGTTGTGCATCGACTTCTTGAGCGAGTGCATCAAATGCAAATTCTTTATATGCTAGGTAGTCTTCAAGAATTTTCATAGCCTGCTGGGCTGCTGACTCGGGCAGTTGCTGGTAAATATGTAATCGCATTCTTTGTAGGGCCTGCTCGGGGGTCACTTGTCCTACGCTGCTTAAAAAGTAATCGATAAAGGACTTTAACTCTCCATCAATAATTAAATTTCCTGCACTATCGGCTCTAATTAAGCCTGCTATTTCAGTATCAATACTGTCTAAAGAATAGGGTGTTTCTAGCTCAGAAAAGTCCAGTTTTAAGCTGTTAACTTTTTCGACTATTTGTTTTGAATTTTTTAATGGATTTTGACTTTTAGGGATTTCGTTTGATGTGTATACATTTGATTCATTACTAAATATATAAGCGAATACGAACACGGCTAGTAAACTAATGGCAAAAACTATTTTCATGGAAATACACCTACATCTTTTCAATTTATCAAATGCACTTCCGTGTGCTAGTTATTTCTTACAGTCCTTTACCCTTTAAGCGATTTGCATGCTTAGTATAAAGAGATAGAGGTTCTGTCCAACCGTGAATTCCAAAAACATGGTTGATCGCATCAATGTGGTTCATATGGTAGCTGTCACCAACAACTTGTCCTAAATAAGTTGCACAAACACCTACTAGACCATCACTTTTTTCATTACCAAACACTTTCGATGTTAGGTATAAAAAGCCGTCAGATATATCAGTGAAATTGGTAGTCGCATCGTCACCTGTCCAAGAGAACAGTTTAATATTCTTACCATTAACATTATGATTCTCTGAACTCTTAGCGCAATAACCTGATGTATTAATTCCCCATGGAGTATAACTATTAATGTTATTAGTAGCAGGAGTCGTTAATGTCTCAAGTGCGTCTATAGAACTTTGAGTAAGATCTTGGCCATTTGATGAGATTGCATCCACTATATTTCCAAGCGCATTGGCAACACTTCCAATTGTCGTTTCTGCGATTGAGCCTTCAGGAATCACACCGCGTAGAAAATCAGCTACTTTCGAGCCTTTATTAACACCGTTAATAGAGGTAATTGAAGCAATATAGTCCTTTGTATTACCGTAATTAAGCAAGATTCGTGAGGTAGGAGAGCCCTGAGAGTGAGCAAAAATATTAACTTTTCCAGAGCCATATTTCTGAGCACAGCTTTTTACCTGTGGCGCTAACTGCGCAGCACGGTCAAAACTAGATGCAAAGCTGCTAACAGCTGAAACACATACTTTTGCCCCATCTTTTTGCAGGCTGTAAGGCACGCGATAAAAATAGTCTACGATGTTGCCTATGCTATCAAAGCCAGACACGCCATGAACTAATAAGATCGGGTGTTTTGTTTTAGTGTATCCCCACCAAGCTAAGCTTGAATTTGAGAATAGCACTAACAGAAGGGCACTAAGCCCAAAGGTAATTGCACGCATATTATATTCCACTTGTTATTTTTATTTGTGAAGTTTGTTTTTCGCTTTCAGAAAAACAACACTTCATGGTATACAATGTGAATTATTTAAGCATCGCCCATTTGGATGGGGCTAAATGCGTCAAAAAGCAATAGGCTTTTAGTCTGATTTAGTCTGATTTAGGCATGTCGTAAACGGTCAAACCCGATAGGTCTTTTTGGGTTGGAAATACTTTTGCAGCAACTATATAGGTCACAACAAACATAATTACGTTGCCCACAAACCCCGTGTAATACAGGTCAAATGGGACAGTAATGCTGTCTGGGAGCATTGCGTTTTTGCTTAACAGTGTCCAACCTGTAAATATCATTGTGGCCACTAAGCCCATCCATACCGCACGTGCGTCGCCTTGTTTAGTAAAAAAGCCAATTAGATACAGGCCCAATAAACCGCCGCCTAAAATGCTTGTCAGAATTGTTGCTGTGTCTTGCAATGTTTTAGTTTCTGCATTTGCAAGGTAAATGGCTCCAGATATCATCAGTATTGAAGTAATAGTCGCTATTAGCCACGCGGCTTTTAAATAATGACGATCTTCTTTGCCTGGTTTTAAATGTCGGCGATAAATGTCTACAACTGACACTGTAGATATTGCGTTAATAGAGCTGTCTAAAGACGACATAGCCGCAGCTAAGGCCGACGCAATAACCAAGCCTGCAATACCAGCTGGTAAGTGGTTACTAATAAAGTAAGGAAGAATGCCTTCAGCCGCACGGGTACCATCAAGCATTTCGGCCGCTGGAACCGCCGGAAACTGCTGAAAAAATACAAACAAAGCCGTGCCTAAGAACATATAGAATGCCCAAATAGGTAATGAGCTGGCCACTGCAATAAACATAGCTTTACGTGCTTCTGGAGTGGACTTAGCTGCACAGTAACGCTGTACAGTGTTTTGATTTGAAGAATATTCGGTTAACCAAGCAATTAAGCCAATAAATAACATCATACTAATGGTTTTTTCATCAAAGCTAATGCCCCAATCAACACTTTGCAAAGTGCCATTTTCTAATACGCTAAAGCTTAATTTATTAAACTCGTCGGCTACGCTAAATATTTGAGCTAAGCCACCGGGTAACGCATCTATAATTACCCAAAGGCATAACAAGCCCCCTAATAATAAAACGATGGTTTGCATTACATCTGTCCAAATGACCGCATCAATACCACCAATAATGGTATAGGTGGCTACTATCACACCGCCCAATATAATCGCCCAAGTAGAACTCAAACCCGTTAACTCTTGAATTAATAACGACAGCAAAAACAAGATCATGCTGACACGTACTATTTGCGCAATGATAAAGGCTATGGCGCCGTAAACACGAACAGAGGGTCCAAAACGGTCTTCTAGGTATTCATAAGCTGAAGTGACTTTACCGCGTCGGAAAAATGGTAGAAAGAAATAAGCCGCAAACAAAATTCCAATGGGTAGCATTAAATTAGGCACAAAACGTAACCAAGATGTTTTGAATGCATCGCCAGGGTAAGCCAAAAATGTAATAGAGCTAATAGAAGTTCCCACCAGCGACAGGCCAATTACCCAGCCACTAAAGCTGCGTCCGCCTACAAAATACTCTTCTGTACTGGTGTTTTTACGGGAAAAGTAAAACCCTACACCTGTAATGATCAATAAATAGCCAACTAACGCGGCAATGTCTAAAGCGTGTAAATTCACTTGAGGGCCTATATTTCTTTATTATTGTAATGGCGGCAGATTGTAGCAAAACACGCTGGTCTAGGTTAGTGGCAATGATACTTCACGGCCCAATAAAGCCTAGCTATATGGTGAGACTTCAGTAATTTCGATCTATTAAGACACAAAAAACCCCACATATTACTATGTGAGGCTTTTTTAACACGCTGACTAGCTAGGTTTTACCAAGCCGCAACCATGTCTTCTAGTTCTTCAATATATTCCTCTTTTGTTTCTACCGAAACAAAACTAGCCAATATGCTGTTTGCCGCTAGGTGGGTCGCTTGTTGACGAGTCATGCCTAAATGCTCACTTAGCTCAGTGTAATTTTTAAGTAGATAGCCACCAAAAAAGGTAGGGTCGTCGGCGTTAACCGTTACCATTAATCCTTTATCCAGCAACTTTAAAATTGGATGCTGGCTCATGTGCTCATAAACTTTTAGGCGAATATTAGACTGTGGGCAAACGGTAAGAGGCATGCCTTCTTTTATTAAGCGCTGCATTAATTCTTCGCTTTCTGTGCAGCTTACTCCGTGGTCAATACGGCTAACGTGTAGTAAGTCCATTGCATCAATAATGTATTGTGCGGGACCTTCTTCACCAGCATGTGCCACTGTTTTTAAACCTAGTTCTAAACACGCTTTAAATACACGCTGAAATTTTTCAGGAGGATTACCCACTTCAGAGCTGTCTAACCCCACACCAACAATATGATCTAAATAAGGCTTAGCTTGCTCTAGAGTTTCAAATGCGGCTTCTTCTGGAAGGTGACGTAAGAAGCACAAGATCAGCCCATAGCTGATGCCTAGTTTTTCATCGCCATCTTTTAAAGCGCGAGTAATGCCGTTAAATACAATGCCAATGTCTATGCCACGGTCGGTATGTGTTTGAGGGTCAAAGAAGGGCTCTACGTGAATAACGCCTTCTTCATGAGACTTTTGTAAATACGCCCATGTAAGGTCGTAAAAATCTTGCTCGGTACGTAGAACATCGGCACATTGGTAATAGATATCTAAAAATGTTTGCAGATTGGTAAAATTATAAGCCGCCTGAACCTCTTCAACGTTAGCATAAGGCAAGGTGATGTTATTGCGTTTTGCCAGTTCAAACATAAGCTCGGGCTCTAAAGACCCTTCTATATGTAAGTGCAACTCGGCTTTTGGCAATGCACGCAAAAAGTCTACATCGGCCACGTCGTTGGGGTTTTTAATGTCACTAAAATCTAAGGCAGGCATAGTGGGGCTCCTAATGGTGAATGCTGTAATTGTGAGCGTTTGTTATTAATAACTGATAATAGTAAAGGTCAGTTATTAGGCAAATAGACAGCGTAAATACGATTTTTATTATTCTGACTGACTGGTCAGTGAATGCAAGGGGGAATTGCCATTACTCATCAGTATCACAAGAGGGTTGTGGTGTCAGAAAAGTGTTGCGCTAAATACATGAGTGTAAATTTTAGCCATGGAAATATCTTTATGAGCAAGAAAATTAACAGAATTTTCGCCCTCAAGTATGACTGCTTCAGTTCTATACTCTCATAATCGGCAAGTTTTGGATGAACAATTTTAAAGTATCAATAATCTTAAAAGTAATATGATTATTCGCCTTTCTCAAAAAGGTTAAGAAGCTGCAGAAGATTATCTTACTCGTTAATCTAATGGGCGTAAGAATTGTCGTGAGTACTTCGAGACATAACACTTATCTCTCCATAAGCTCTATAAAAAATTAATTTAATATTTTTTTGCAACCTTTACCAACTCCTCCCCGTATTACCTAATGAACCAACATTTATAATAAAAATTTTAGGAAGATACGATGCAAACTAATTTATCTCATCGATTTAAGCGCACCCTTTTAGTAACGGCTTTATTAAGTAGCTTAAGCGGTTTTGTTGATGCCGAAGTAATTATCGGCAAAGACATTAATAGTAGCGTAGGGCCCAATGATGTAATTAATGAAATTTATTCGGCAAACCGCGGTTCTAATGGAGGGGGTGATCAAAGCCAACAGTTTGGTGACATTCTATATGGCACTACTGCTGACGATGTAATTATCGGTGGTCTTGGCATTGATACCCTTTGGGGAAAATCAGGGGACGATATAATCATTGGTGGCACAGAAGACTTTAACCCACTAAACAGAGATAGGGCTTTTGGTGGCGAGGGAGAAGATATTTTTATCTGGGCACCAGGAGATGGTAATGATTTTTTTGATGGTGGAAATGGTACCGATGTATTAATGATTGGTTTAATTGGCGAGAGTAAAGATGATAACGGCGAAGAATCTGGCGCACCTTTTTTTGCGGTAAGCCCTCCAGGTAGCCCAGGAGCAGGAGACTTTGATGGTATTCATCTTAATAGTAATAATCTACCTTTAGTTGATGTTATTAATGGTCCAGGTTTTTGTGAAATAGTCGAAAAAAATGAGGCCGATAATGAGGCATTACAGGCACTTAATATTGATCACCTAATTCGTTTTGTTCTGCGAGGAGTGCGTAATAGCTTCTTAGAAAGTCAAGAAACGGATACTCCTTTAGCCGATGATGGGCTACGAATTTCTGTGCATCTAAAAGATGTTGAATACCTAGTATGTGGTGGCATAGATGCTCGCAGCGTAAAAATATTTGATTTAAGTGTTATGCCTTATCTAGCTGTGGATGAATCGCAATTGCCTTTAAAGGTGCGAGCGCTCCTTATTGATATTCTAAGCGCGTAATGAGCCAACTTATGCAAAACAGTGAATACAGCTCCTTAAAATCTCAGGAATCAAAAATGAAAAACACTATATTATCTCAGCGTGAAAAACGCGCCATAAACTCTTTTTCTGCCGCCGCATTATGTGCCAGTATTTTTTTGTTGCCCGGTTGCGGCAGCTCTAGTTCATCAACACCTAATGATAGAAGTAACTCCGATAATGATGGGAATGTTGCCAAAATTTTCTCTGTACAGGTTGGTTCAGATATCAATACAAAAGAAAATTCACTACTTTCACTAAACCTTGGGGGGCCTGGAGGCTCTTCAAATCAAAGCCTGCGTGCTGGAGATATCTTGCGCGGCAATGGAAACGACGATCTTCTTATTGGTGGCTTAGGGGTTGATATTTTAATAGGTGGCGCCGGCGACGATATTTTAATTGGCGGAACTGAAGATTTTAACTCCAGTGTTGATGGCGATGAATTAGGTGCAGACAATCGTGATCGTGCCTTTGGTCAGGATGGTGATGACTTGTTTATTTGGGCTCCAGGAGATGGCAGTGACTTCTTTGACGGCGGTGAAGGCAAAGACGTTATTATTTTTGGGATTATCGGCGAACAAAAGGACGCTGATGGCACAACAGAAGGCGCTCCATTCTTTAACGTAAACCCATCAGGTGAAGGTAGTAAAGACTTTGACGGTATTTACACCGACGAGAATGGACAACCTAAAATTCAAGTATCTAATAGCCCAGGATTTTGCAGTTTAATTGATATTCAAGTTCATGCCGATACATTAAATGAATTAGAACTAGATCAAATTGTACGCTTTAGCATCCGAGGTATTGCTAATGCTTTTGATGCGGGTGAACGCAGTGATGACGATGGCTTAAGGGTCGCTGTTTCAATAAAAAATACAGAGTATGTGGTTTGCACGCGCCGAGACTTTGATTCTGAAGTTGGCCTTAGCAATGTGGAGGTTCTAAAAATTAGTTCAGGTGTTCCTGTAGTAGCCGCTATCTCAGACCTTCCTGAATACATTCAAGTTCTCATTCAGTAATATTTAATAAGGCCTTTTTATCTTATAACTTAGGGGGCTTCTGCCCCCCTTTTTTATGGAATAGATTTTAAACTCAAGTTTTCAATATTAATTGCAACTTTTCAATAAAATAATCCGTATAACTTAATAATATAATCAAGTTTAAGTTAAAACCTAATTAAAAATTGAGATAATTAATATGATAGAAGCAAAGTATATTAATCAACTAAATACTTATAAAACCAAAAAGAAAGTAGCTTATAAAGGCTGGATAATTTTTAGTTTTATCACCATTCTATTATGTATTTGTATTGTTGGAGCAAGTCAATTTGAAAACGTTTTAGCTTGGAGTGTTGGGTTATTATACGTTTCTTATGATACCTGGCTATTGTGCTATGTGGCATGGAAAACTAAAAATTTAGATAATAAAAATAAAAATTTAATATCAAAAAAAACTATTAAGATAGAGCATTGTAATAGCGATACACTGGAAGTAGCCGTGTTGGTTCCTGTATATAATGAAAGCAGTGGCATAACAAATACTATTGATAAATTACTAAGACAATCTAAAACGCCTCAGAAAATTATTATAATCAATGATGGTTCCACTGATAATACTCTTAATATTCTTAGTAAAGAATATAGCTTCAAATTCTCAGATGCTAGTATTGATAATTATATGATTAATTCAAGATCATTATATGAGTCTAAAAATCACCCTAATCTATTTCTACTTAATAAAAAAAATAGCGGCAAGGCAGACTCTCTAAACCAAGTTATTCATGGCATAAACTGCGACATTATAATAACAGTGGATGCCGACACGCTACTTGAACGTAATGCAATACAAGAAGCTTGCCATGAATTCCATAAAGACCCTACGCTAGTAGCCGCTTGCGGTGTGTTAAAGCCCGTTACACGCGGTGGATTACGATCACGTATTTTTGGAATGTTTCAATATTTTGAATACTTAAGAGCCTACTTATCACGAGCTGCTTGGTCTCAATCAAATGCCTTGTTATTAGTTTCTGGTGCTTTTGCAGCTTACAACAGATCGGCTTTAATAGCTGTTGGAGGCTATGACGACAAAAGCCTAGTCGAAGACTATGAACTTATTCATCGTATGCATGAATACGCCTGTGAAAATGGTCTGGATTGGCGTGTCGATGTGATAAAACACGCCCGAGCAACTACCGATGCACCCACAACAATTTCAGCATTTATTAATCAGCGAAAGCGCTGGTTTTCGGGTTTTTTACGAACTCAGTATAAATACAGACATATGATCGGTGCTGCTCAATACAACGATGTCGGCAAACTTATGATGCCAATAAAAACCATCGATACTCTACAGCCCATCTTTGGTTTATTGGCACTTTTTCTTCTTTGTCGATTTTTAATCACGGGTGCTGATGTTTCTATTTTTGTACTACTGGTAATTGCAATAAAACTGGCCATTGATTATTGCTTTCACATTTGGTCATTGTACAAATATCACAGCTGGTTAGGGCAATCAGTACCGCGCCACCTTTGGTCACAAGCCACACTCTGTTGCCTAGCGGACCCTTTTATCTTTCAACCCATACGTCACTTATCTGCATTAATTGGCTGGACGATGGTATTAAACACTAATGTGCGCTGGGAACCTATTCGCATACAAAAAGACAATATAAAATTTTTTTGATTGAGAATTTAAATAATGAAAAATAATATTTTTTTAATGCTTTTAACGGTCATTGCAATATGCTCTAAGAGTGTATTTTCTTTTGCAGAGACTCATACTCTTTTAGAAGAAAACAAAGCAATACATAATTCACAGAATCAATCCTCATTTAAAAGAGCACTGCAACTTAAAAGAAATGGTAAAAATAATGAAGCTAT
>JAWUVO010000119.1:0-9667 GCA_034112325.1 Bermanella sp.
TTTCTATTGGCTTTAACTAAGTTTAACTGATAGTTAGCTAATAATTATTTACAAAAATAATTCGCTTTAGCAGTTACGAGGCCTGCATACTATTAAATAAATCAAGCTGCTGAATGAGTGCAGCTTTGTCTGTTTCGCTTAGCTGGCACTCTTCCAGTACATAGTTAACGGTTCTAGCCACTGTTTCCCAGCGCGGGTTCTTAGGTAAGGTTTGTAGCGATAAATATTTATCTAATGTCCTAGTTTTTGCTGTACTACCATCTAAATAGACTGTCCATAAGCCACTCTTTTCTGCTAAATCAACCTTACTTTTACCTCTATTTTTTTGCCATAACTCAATACTATTCCGCACTAAACTCACAGTTATTTCACGAATATCCTTAGGCACTTGTTTAAGCTGATGGGCAGCTGCAAGCAAGCTTAATGATTGCATTCGCTGCACTTTTAACAATAATTCTTCAGCCAATACTGGCGACACAATATAGTCGGCTATACCTAATCGAATAGACTGCACCAGCTGAGCTTTATAATAGTGCTCGACTATTAATAGCACAGGAATTGATGGGAATTCCTTTAAAATAAATTGCATATCTTCTAACAAATACGGGTCCCAATTTTTTACGTCCCAAATAATAACTTTAGGTTGATACTTTTTAATATTCTCACTAGTAATAGACGAGTTAACTAAATAGTAATTTTCTAATAGCGTGCTTTTAACCGTATCTGAAATAGGATTAGAGCATAAAATAGTGGGGGCCCACTCGCTGCCATAAAACCGTTGTTGCAATTCTTGGGATTTGTTGGCGGCATCCACATTAGGTATTTTAAATTTAAATTTAGTCGTATTAGTCAGTCGCTCAATACTTAAACTGGTATCAATTTCATCTAGCAATTGATGCACGCCATTTAAATCTTCACTAAACATACTTTTATGATGAATAGGTTTACTTAATCCAGTTTCAAAAAGTACATCTACATCACTTACATACACATTTAGGGTGGCCAATACTCCGTGTCGCTCTGCCATACGCGCAATAATTAATAGACTATTTTGTAATTTTATTCTGTCAGCTTCAATCAGGCAGTCACCGCCATTTACTTTAACAGTCAAATTAACAATATGACTATAATTTTTAAACTCGCTTACCCAGTTAGAAAGTGGATACACTTTAGGTAGGTTATTGTTTGTATGTTCAATTTTTATTTTCTGCCCAACTCTGTCAATTGAGGTTCGTACAAACATTAATAGCTTTTCTTCATCTTTTCTATGTAGCCACAAGATAAACACCTGTAACATCACAAAAAATACCAAGCCAAACTGTACTAATGGACGAGACTGTATCCATAAATTGGTATATAAATAATCGTGAACCACACATATCACTACAGCAACAAAGCTAATAGTGAACAACAGAGCATGTTTTCGTTTTTGTTTTATAAGCATCCCAAGACTTAATAATATATAGCCCACCGACGACAGAATCATAGCTTGGCTTAGCTCGGCAAACCGTGTGAATATTTCAGCTGGCAGAATCACAGTAGCAAATATTATTCCTACTGAAAGTAGCGCAATAACATGTGAAAAATAGAGTTTTTTAAGTCTGAAAAATAATTGATAAAAATAGATAAAAAAGGACAGTGACATAAATAGAAGAATATGCTCAATACGTTGTAATAATTCCCAGTTTAAGTTTGGAAAAAAATCATAAGATATACGTTCACCCACCATAATACTGCGCATAGCCACAACTAAAACAAATGCGGCAAACATCACATAACTGCTATGCCCGCGACCAAAAGCACTAATAACAAATAAATAAATACTCACTAGACATAAAAATGTAAATACCATGGCATCAATAATTTTACTTTGATCTTGTAGCTCATGCCGGTGGTCTTGGTCAGCAATTAATAGGCTGTGCCAGACACCACCTTCTTTATGGTGAAAGTTACTTAAATGTAAAATAAGGTCGTAGCTTTTACTGGGGGGTAAGGCAATTACATCGGGACCAAATTTAGGCTGCTCTAATAATCGCTGGTCAGACACAATCCCACGCTGATAAAGTCGTTCGCCATTTACCCAAACACTTACCGCGCTGGGCATATCGGGAATCCGCAAGTAATAAGGTGCTGTTTCAGGCATTAATAATTTAACACGTAAGGTTGCAAAGCCAAATGCTGTATATGGACCTTGTTTGTGCCATAACCCAGGCAGCAGCAGACCATCCTGCATAGGTAGATCTATGTCAGTATGTAATTGTTGCCAATCAAACGCCCATAGCCCATCTAAAGCGACTGTGCCCTGGCTTAGGTCATCTATTGATATTTTCTGCTGTGGTAAGGCTAAACAGAACGCGGGAATCAAAAAACCCATAAGTAGTACTGTCAGCTTTATAGTTTTAATCATACTGTTTAATCACATTACACACCAAGTCTATTAGACTATACGCCTAGTGACACTATACAAGCTAAAAACGAACTAAAACAAGATATCAATTGAACACTTTTCGACTATTTGCGACTGCATTGATAATAAGCAAACAAAGCAAATTAAATTTATAAATATAAGTTTTTTACTTATAATATAAAGAGAACAACCTATTTGAAATAATGTAATGATCCTCTGCCTCTAAGCACTCTTCATCAATTATTGTTACAGCCATGCCTAACATATCCTCTTCGGCATAACGAAAACGCTCTAACGCATTACCATCGACCTTAACTATATTAGCCACAACTACTGCTGACGTTACGCCAAAAAAGTATTGCTCGCCGTCTTCATTGGATATTTCAAAGTGTACTTCGGTTTCGCCATTTTCAAACCAAGCGCTCACCATAAACCAATCGCTCATTATTTATTTGCTCTTAATTATTAAGTTTATTTGTCTGCTGTTAGGCTCTAACAAAAAAAGGCCGAATCATTAATGATTCGACCTTTTATTCAATCAGAGTTTAATTCAAACAAAGCGCTGAATTAAAATTGATTAGCTTCCATGGCATATAGGCAGTCTGCACCACCTTTAACCGAAGCGGTTAAAGATAGGTATCTTGGCAATAAACGCTGAGTGAAGAATCGCGCTGTTGCTAGCTTGTTTGCATAGAAAGGTTCTGAACCTTCTTTTGCAAGTGCTTTTTCAGCCATCATTGCGTACATGTAGGCAAACGATGTGTAGCCAAATACTTGTAAGTATTCTACAGAAGATGCACCAATTTCGTTGGCGTTATCTTTTGCTTTATCCATTACCCATTCTGTTAAATCAGTTAGGTTGGCTAACGCGTCTTTTAATGGGTTAAGAAATTCAGCCATTTTATCATTACTTTCTTGCGAAGCGATAAACTGGTTAATTTCTTCAGCGTACATTTTAAAGAATACACCGCCGTTACCTGCAATTTTACGCCCAATCAAATCTAATGATTGGATGCCGTTTGTGCCTTCATATATTTGTGTAATACGAACGTCACGCACTAGTTGCTCTTGGCCCCATTCGCGAATAAAACCGTGACCACCAAATACTTGCTGACCAGCAACGGTTGTCTCTAAAGCGTTGTCCGTTAAGAACGACTTAACAACTGGTGTTAACAAAGAGATCATAGCGTCGGCATGTTTTTTAGCTTCTGGGTTATCAGAAAACTTAGCCATGTCTAACCATTTTGCAGCGTAAGTAGAAAACGCACGGCCACCTTCAGTAAGTGCACGTTGAGTTAACAACATACGACGCACATCTGGGTGAACGATAATTGGATCGGCCGCTTTTTCAGGAGCCACTTTACCAGTTGGTGCGCGGCTTTGAATACGGTCATTAGCGTAAGTAGCAGCGGTCTGGTATGAAGCTTCTGCTGCGCCAATACCTTGTATGCCCACGCCCACACGTTCGTAGTTCATCATGGTGAACATGCATGCTAAGCCTTTGTTTTCTTCGCCAACTAACCAACCTTTAGCGCCGTCAAAGTTCATTACGCAAGTTGCTGAAGCCTTAATGCCCATTTTGTGCTCTAAAGAACCAACGGTTGCGTTGTTTGCTGCGCCTAGAGAACCGTCTTCGTTTACCAGTATTTTAGGCACTAGGAATAAAGAAATACCTTTAGGGCCAGTAGGTGCATCTGGAAGTTTTGCCAATACAAGGTGGATTACGTTTTCCGCCATGTCGTGGTCGCCCCAAGTAATAAAGATTTTAGTACCTGTAACGTCATACGAACCGTCTGCATTTGGAACAGCTTTAGTGCGGATAATACCTAGATCGGTACCGGCATGAGGCTCGGTTAAATCCATTGCACCAGACCATGGGCCTTCGTACATTTTTGGAAGGTATTTCTCTTTTAATTCTTGGCTACCGTGTACGTCTAAAGATAAACATGCACCAGCTGTCAGCATTGGCATTAAGCCAAATGACATGTTTGAACCTTGCATCATTTCTTCTACTTGGCCAATCAGCATTTTAGGCATTCCCATGCCACCAAATTCTGGGCTACCGCCAAGCGAGAACCAGCCACCTTCAGTAAAGGTTTGGTAAGCTTCTTTGAACCCTGGAGGCGTTACAACTTTACCATCAATTAGCTTAGTGCCAATTTCGTCGCCTTCACGATTTATTGGTGCAAGTACGTCTGCAGCAATTTTGCCGGCTTCTTCTAAAATAGCGTCGGCTGTTTCTGGATCAACTGCTTCAGCTAAACGTGGGTTTTCTGCCCACATTTTGTCTGCTTCAAACACTTCGTTTAACAAGAAGCGCATATCGCGCAAGGGAGCTTTATATTCAGGCATTATTTGTCCTCTTTAACCTATTCGGCGGATTGTCTAGATCCGACGGACCTTGTTTTTAGCGCACATATAATATAACAACTGGCAGTAAATTACCTGCTTTTGGCAATTTTATTCTCCTGCTAAACACAACATTTCATACATTAAACAGGGGCAAACAGCTGGTATATGTGTTTTATCGGTACTTTTTCAAACAAAAAAGCCGCATTCCAAGGAATACGGCTTTTGTCTAACAGATCAACTTCGGCCATTAAGGCCGAAGGCTAATTAGAACGCGAAGTGTTCTTCATCAAGATCCATTAGAGAGTCTGCACCTGCAATCATAGATGCAGCATGCATCTTAGTACGTGGCAAGATACGCGAGAAGTAGAAGCGAGCGGTTGTCTGCTTAGCTTTGTAGAAGTCTTCTTCAGTTGTACCGTTAGCTAGAGCAACTTGAGATACTTTAGCCATTTTAGCCCATAAGTAAGCTAGAGTTATGTAACCTGAGTACATGATGTAATCAACAGAAGCCGAACCTACTTCGTTACGGTCTTTCATAGCTGACATACCAATCTTCATGGTTAGGTCGCCCCACTCTTTGTTCAATTCTGTTAGCTGTGCAACGAAAGGCGCTAGCTCTTCGTTATCAGCTTCTTCTTTACAGAACGTATGAACTAATTTAGTGAAGTTTTTAAGCGCGCCGCCTTGAGTCATCAACACTTTACGACCTAGTAGATCAAGTGCCTGGATACCTGTTGTTCCTTCATAAAGCATTGAGATACGAGTATCACGAACGATTTGCTCCATGCCCCATTCTGCGATGAAACCGTGACCACCAAATACTTGAACACCATGGTTAGCAGCTTCAAAACCAACTTCTGTTAAGAAGGCTTTAGCAATTGGAGTTAAGAAACCTAACAAGTCATCAGCTTCTTTTTTCTCTTCATCAGAGTTGCCGTAATGAACAATATCATTCTGTTGAGATGTTAGGTAAACAAGAGCACGACCACCTTCAGCAAATGCTTTTTGAGTAAGAAGCATCTTACGAACATCTGGGTGAACGATGATTGGATCGGCTACTTTGTCAGGCGCTTTGGTACCCGTCAACGAACGCATTGCTAAACGATCTTTAGCATAAGCTAATGCACCTTGGAAAGAACCTTCAGCCGCCGCAACACCTTGTAATGCAGTACCGATACGCGCTGTGTTCATGAAAGTGAACATAGCGTTTAGGCCTTTGTTTTCAGCTCCAATAAGGAAACCTTTAGCGCCATCAAAGTTGATTACGCAAGTGGCATTACCGTGAATACCCATTTTGTGCTCAATAGAACCACACGTTACAGAGTTGGCTTCACCCGGCTCGCCACCAGCGTCTAAGCTAAGCTTAGGAATGATGAACAAAGAAATACCTTTTGTTCCTTCTGGAGCACCTGGAAGACGTGCCAATACTATATGAATGATGTTACCAGACATGTCGTGCTCACCAGCAGAGATAAAGATTTTAGTACCGGTGATAGAGTAAGAACCGTCTGCATTTGGCTCAGCTTTAGTTTTAAGAATACCAAGGTCAGAACCACACTGAGATTCAGTAAGACACATGGTACCAGTCCACTCACCGCTAACTAGTTTAGGCAAGTAAGTATCTTTTTGTTCTTGAGTACCCCAGCTAGAGATTGTGTTCATGCAACCATGAGATAGACCCGGGTACATGCCCCAAGACCAGTTAGCCGTACCAACCATTTCAGACATCATGATGCCTAAAGATTCAGGAAGGCCTTGACCGCCAAACTCTTCTTTATGAGTCATTGAAGGCCAGCCAGCGTCTACAAACTGCTTGTAAGCTTCTTTAAAGCCTGCAGGAGTAGTAACAGAACCGTCTTCGTTACGAGTACAACCTTCTTTATCGCCTGACTCATTAATAGGGGAAAGAACGTTCTCACAAAATTTAGCACCCTCAGTAAGGATGGCATCTACCATGTCTGGAGTTGCAACGTCTGCAAACTCAGGAAGGCTGGCATAATGTGCTGGCATATTCAAAAGTTCGTCTGCAACGAACTTCATATCACGTAGGGGAGCTTTATATTCTGGCATAGTAACCTCAGTTTTAGGCCTGACTCATGATTTACAGAGCTAGTTTGGGCCGAAAAATTGTTCAATTTAAAACCCAAAAATACGGGCTATCTCTCATTTGTCGGAATTCGCAACCAGTTAACCAACAGGTGCTCCGACACAAACTTCAAACAAGTGTTTGAAACATACGTTTGCAAGTGCCGTTTGTCAAGCCTAAACCTGCTCAAAATCGTTCAAATAAGCAGCAAGTATAGGTCATAAATACTAGCTTAAAAGCTGAGCGATCAATTCAATTTGAATTCAAACCGTTATTTCACGCGGGCTAACTGAAATAAGCCACAAGGCAGTGGCCTATCATCAATTAATGTTAGAGGATCTAGCGGGTCTAGCTTTTATGGTTGTTAAAAAACGGGTTATTTGAAGCTGGTGCGATCTTGAAAAGCCTTAGGAGCCACCCCTTTTGCCATCCCATTAGCCATAGCCGTGCGCTGATTCTTGCGACCAAGTAGTCGTAACTGAGTAATACGCTCCCAAAACAGGACCGCACGAGTATCTTTTTTCCATGTTTTTTTGAAAAGGTATTTAGTGGCTGCAATGGCATCTGGACTTTTTTGCGCTATTTCTGTCGCCAGTTGTTCTGCATCGGCCATTGGGGTTTCGCTAATTTTACTTACCAGTCCGTATTCAGCCGCTTCTAAACCACTGAAAAAACGCCCTGTCATAGTAAGCTCTTGCGCGATATCCACCCTAGTTAAGCGCGACAATGTAACCATACCGCTCATATCGGGGATTAATCCCCATTTCATTTCTAAAATAGACATATTTGAATCGGCCATGGCAATTCGATAGTCACAGCCCAGTATAATTTGCATGCCACCACCAAAGCAGTTGCCATGAATAGCCGCTATGACCGGTATAGGTAAGTCACGCCAAATATGGGCTACTCGCTGAAACATATTGTCTTTGCCCCAAGGTAGCTTGGCAAAAAACTTAGGGATCATGGCTGGCGTTTTAGCAACAGCGGCAAAATCTAAGCCCGAGCAGAATGAAGGTCCATTACCCGAGATAATGACCGCGCGAATAGCCCGATCTTTACGAATCTGTTTAGCCGTTGCTACTAGCTCAACAAACATTCGCTGGTCTAGACCGTTATGTTTATCTGGGCGGTTAAGACTAACGTAGGCAATTTTATTTTTAACTTCTAACAAGACGCGGGCTGAATCAGTCATGCTTACCATTCTATTCATATAAATGTGGATGGATAATTCCACAATTTAGCTGACTGCGCTAGGCCAGCGACCTTAATTAAACTGACTCAGTAGCACAAAATTACCACTTCAGTGAACAAACTTATCGACAATACTCAAAGCAAAAAAAAGCCACACTATTACAGCATGGCTTTATATAACAAGCGTGATCTGACTATTCTAAGTGGCTACGTCTAATAAGTTGACCTTAGAGTTAATCTTGTCATCTATCTGACTAATCTCCTGTATCTGTGCCTGAATACGAGATAATCGCTCGTTTAATACCTGTATATCTTCACCAGGATTTTTTTCTGCTCGCTTATCTTGCTGCTCTTGCTCAGACTTTTTATCGGCGGCTAAACGCTCTTCACTGCCCAAGTCCTTTACTTCCTCGCCATCATCTTCAGCGGCTTTTTCGGTCATCGCTTCGCTTTGTAATTTTTGGATGTCAGCTCGCGCCTCGACAGACATAAGAACCGCTTCAGAAGCAACACGACGATCTTGATTAGACGGCTCTGCTGGAGCCAAAGCAGCTCTTCTGATAGTTTCTGCTTTGTCTAACGTGGCTTGAGGATTGCCGGGCACAGGGCCTGTATCAATAGATACCTCACCACCCACGGCATAGTTTTTTCCATCAGGACCTCGTTCGTAGGTTAAACTCATTGCTCCGGCATATTTCCCACCTATGCTTTGGTGGGCTTGCTCGTGAGTTCTAACTTCTCTATCACGGTCGGCTAGCTGTCTAATCTGCTTTAACTCAACCTCTAACTGGCGCTGCTCTTGAGCGTCTTGTAAACGCCTTTCGTCAACCTGACGGTCAGATTGAGATTGCTCTATATCTTTCTGTTGACGACCATCGGCTTGTTGATTGTCTCGTTGATCTCTTTGCGCCTTAGCTTGCTCGCGGCGCTCAACCCGAACCTGGTCAGCTGCTAAACGGGATTCACCGCCCTTATCAGAACCTTCTTGTTGAGAGCGTCCGCTTTTTTGAGCTTCGTTTACCGGAATAAAGCTGGTGCTATCAAGGTTTTCAGAAGCCGCAGGCACAGCCACACCGTTGCGCGCATCACTTACTTGCACGTTACTGGTTTGGTTTGTGTTGACTGAATTTCCAAATGCGATATTCACATTAACCTCGATACCACGCGAAATGCGCGATGTTTATACTTTTAAATCTACCAAGCTACCAAGCATCTGGCTGCCCGCTTGCACAACTTTGGCAGATACCTCTACTTGCCTTTGACCCTGCTTCTGATCAAGTAACGCTTTTTCTAGATCCACTTCTTTAGTGCCTTGGCTTGGCTGCACCGACCTCTGAGTATTAGCAGAAGCAACTTCTTGTGCCGCTTGTGTTAATTTTTCTTGCCCTTGCTGAATACCCGCAAGACCTGAATTCATTGGATTTCCTGAACCACTTATTTGCATGTCTACTACCTAGTTATAAATTAGCCCTGTACATAATTTAAACAGAACAAACCACAAGTCACAAACAACTACGGTAAAACTTTAATACCATATATGACTATTAAACAGACAATCTATAACAAGATACCAAATAAACAGGGGGAAGCAGAAGTAGAACCGTTCGTTAGAAAAAATGGTTATAAAAGAC
>JAWUVO010000120.1:0-23248 GCA_034112325.1 Bermanella sp.
CAGATGTAGTCGCCGATCCCGCTGAAGATATAGTTTTGTCGGCGGTAGACGCAGCCGTGTCTCATAAAGCAGATGGCATAATTGGGTTTGGCGGAGGCAGTTCAATGGATACCGCAAAACTAGTGGCGTTACTTGCTAATAAGGATGGTTCTAATAGTGGACAAAAATTATCTGATTTATACGGAATTAACCAAGCTAAAGGAGAGCGCCTGCCATTAATTTTAATTCCCACAACAGCGGGTACTGGGTCAGAAGTTACTCAAATAGCCATTGTTACTACAGGCGAATCTACTAAAGCGGGGGTTGTAGCGCCTCAGTTATTGCCAGATATAGCTGTACTTGATGCCGAACTTACAACTGGTCTACCAGCTCATGTTACGGCGGCCACTGGTATTGATGCAATGGTCCACGCTATTGAGGCTTATACCAGCGCCCATAAAAAAAATCTGTACAGCGATTTATTAGCCAAGCAGGCGCTGGAGTTATTATCACAAAACATTGAACAAGCATGTGCAGATGGCGACAACATTGAGGCGCGTCAGTGTATGTTGTTAGGTGCGTGTATGGCAGGGCAGGCGTTTGCTAACTCTCCTGTAGGCGCGGTGCATGCGTTGGCTTATCCGTTAGGTGGCCGGTTTCATATACCACATGGGTTGAGTAACTCATTAGTACTGCCTCATGTTATTCGCTTCAACGCCAAACAGGCGGCCACTTTATATGCGGAATTAGCGCCACATATTTCAGCTAATATTAATATGTCGCAGGAGCCAGAAGCCATCTCATATGACCTGGCGGGTCATTTCGAATTGTTGATAAAACGTTTAAAGTTACCTACTACATTAAAAGAAATGGGCATAACAGTAGACCAGCTAGACATGTTGGCTGATGACGCTATGTTACAAACACGATTGTTAATTAATAATCCAAAAAAAGTAATACGCGAAGATGCTTTGGCTATATATAAAGCCGCATACTAACAGCTCAATAAAGACAGGATTATTAGGATGAAGCATGACTAAAATATCAACGTCTACAGAATTAATGCAAGCAAAAATTAAACCTAAACCGACACGTAAAGAATATGCGGTTAGCTATCCTATTACCACTCGTTGGATGGACAATGATGTTTATGGTCATGTGAATAATGTTACCTATTATTCATATTTTGACACAGTCGCTAACACATTTTTAATTGAGCAGGCTGGATTAGACATTCATAACGGAATCAGCATTGGATATATCGTTCAATCAGAGTGTTTTTATCATAGCGCTGTTGCGTACCCAGATAAAATTGAAGGTGCTTTTAAAGTGATTCGTATTGGTAATTCATCAGTGCAATACGGTGTGGCTATATTTAAACAAGGCGAAGACATAGCCAGTGCACACGGTACCATGACACACGTTTTTGTAGATCGTAAAACAGAAAAGCCAGTGGCAATTGATGGTGATTTTCGTAAGGCACTTGAAGGTGCCCTCGTCATAGAAAAATAATTTTTATTAGGTAAGAAAAAATGGCATCTATTTATTTTATACGTCATGGACAAGCCAGTTTTGGCAGTTCAAATTATGATAAATTATCACCGCTAGGCGAAAAACAAGCGCATTTAACTGGGCGTTACTTACAGCAAACAGAGGTAAAATTTGATGCTATATACTCAGGTAGTTTACTGCGTCAACGAGAAACCGCCGAGCAAGTTACCTCAGCTTATCAAGCTGAAAATATTATGCTGCCAGATATTATAATCGATGATCGTTTAAATGAGTTAGATGCCAATGCTATTGTCATGAAATTAATGCCAGAGTTAGCTAAATCTAATCCAGAAATGAATGAATGGATGGAGCAAGCCAGTAAAAATAAAAAGGCATACCAATATATTTTACGAGCGTGTTTTAAATATTGGCAAACGCTAGATGAACCTATCGAAGGTTTAGAGCCATGGGCTGAATTTTATGGTCGGGTAAAAGGGTGTGTTGATGACATCATTGCACAGCAAGGATCAGGTAAAGACGTGGCGGTATTTACTTCGGGAGGAGTTATTGCTGCTGTAGTGCAGTATGCGCTTGGATTAACCGATGAAGGTAATTATCAAGTTTTTGAACCCGTGATTAATGGCTCGATTACGCACTGTAAATACAGCAAGCATCAATTTACATTAAACTACTATAACGATCACTCATTTTTAAGAGTAATGGGCGGTAATGATATGGTTACGTTTAGATAAATTTGCTAAAACGTAATAGGGTTGCGCTCGGTGAATAGTGTTTGTATTTTATTAATGAATGTCTGGCTAGGATTTTATCTGAATATTGCTTGGCAGGCACCATGAGTATATTTTATGTGTTGTTTATACTCAGGTGCCTACTTCTTTAATAATAACTTCTTTAACAATAACTTTTTAATTATTAATAGCTTTTATAAGGCAAGAACTTTCCGCTCATTGTAATATTCACTCGATCACCTTTTGGATCAGCTTCTCTTTTCAGATCCATATTAAAATCAATAGCGCTCATTATACCGTCACCAAATTCTTCATGAATAAGTTCTTTAAACGTAGTGCCATAAACACTGATTAATTCGTAGAATCGATAGATTAAAGGATCTGTAGGAACTGCTGTTGGTAGTGATCCTTTATAAGGTACTACTTGTAATTGAATCACAGCGTCTTCAGGTAGATCTAACATTTTACCTATGATGGAAGCTTGTTCTGAATTTAATGTCATTTGACCAAGCAGTGCTGCGGTGGTCCATTCTTTACTTTGTTTAATTGCCGTCGCAAGCTCTGGCCAAGTGATCTTATTTTTTAACTTTTGAAGAATGATTAATTCTGTAACTTCATTGCGTGTCATGTAAATATCCTTAGGTCTCAGGGGTTAACGTATTTAAATGTTTAATATGTTTAGGTCTACGTCGGTATTGCAATGGATATGCCACAAAAATATAAATCAAAAAAATGATATTTTTAATAGGGGTTTTGCTGTGTAAACAGAAATATTGAGGAATATCTTCAATTTTCGCTTTAGTCTAGTGCGAGAAAGTTGAAATTTAGTGCTATATAAAAGTAGTTTGTAAAAAGGTGGGTTATTTTTGTGCGCATTTGTTTAACTTTGCACTAAATAATATCCCACCTTAAAATAAGGTTTAATACCTTTACAGTAAAATAGAGATAGTACTAAGCGAGGATTTACTCTTAAACGAATTAACTAAAATAGTTCTTAATCCAGTCGTAAAGTAATTCAGATGTTAAGTCTTTGAACGCTAGGCTTGCAAATTCCTCTGCTGGATCTTTATCAATAAATGATAGTTGATAGTGAAGGATATCGGGTTCTAAATCATGGAGAATAATAATGATGCGCTTTTTGCTTTTCAGGCAATCAATTGTCATGGCATCTGCAGGTACACCATTTTTACGCATACTACGACTAACACCCACAATAGGGTCTATATGAGCAAAGTCTTGCTGGATTCGAGTGTGGGCTTGAGTTGCAATTTCGGACAGCTCTTTTAATAATTTATCGGTCAAAATGTAGACTCATAAATAGCATGATTAGACATATATTATTTACTGATCAGGCATAAAAATCCAGTGAATGATCGCCGCCTATATAGGTCTTTAATCTAGTCTTAAGCTAAGATTGTTGATGGCCATATAAAACAATGTAGTATGAAGGCAATAACGACGACAATAACAATAAATAAAATGATCCTATGAACTCAAAAAACTCACAAATAGTAAACGCCAATGGCACTCAAATCGCGTATGAAATACACGGTAATAAAGATGCTCCGGTTATTTTATTAATACACGGCTTAGGCATGCCCATGGCCGCATGGCCTATGGCCGTGGTCAATAAATTGGTAGATAAGGGTTTTCAAGTATTATTATTTGATAATCGAGATCAAGGTCACTCGCAAAGATTTGATCATCTAAAAGTGCCCAATATGTTATGGCAATTTATTAAGCTTAGAATCGGCTTACCAATAACCTCTCCATATGCATTAACCGACTTGATGAGTGATACCTTAGGGTTGATCAACGCCTTGAATATTAAATCTGTGCATGTGGTTGGAATAAGTATGGGTGGCATGATTGCTCAGTTACTAGCGCTTCAAGAGCCCGACCGAGTAAAGTCGCTGACATCTATTATGAGTACAACAGGCAATAAAAAAATACCAGGTCCTACTAAAATAGTGGCTGCACATTTGATTAATAAACCAAAGATAAAATCGAAACAAGACGTTATTGATTATCATATTAAAACATGGGAGCTAATTGGCAGTCCGGGCTATCCAACTTCTCAACAAGATTTAAAAGCATTTGTACTAAATTTAATGGATAGAGGTATGTCGGCAGTCGGCACCGCACGTCAAATGCTAGCCATAATATCAGCCCCTTCGAGATCTAAAGCATTGAGTAGTTTAAAAATGCCTGTGCAGGTAATTCATGGCTTGAATGACCCTTTAGTAAGAGTAGAGGGTGGCATCGACACGGCTGCGTCTATAGCGCACGCTCAGAAGCATTTAATTGAAGGAATGGGGCATGACTTGCCAGTGCAGCTACATGATCAGATCTGCGAACTAATATGCCTTCAAGCTTCAGGAGTCGAAAGGGCTACAAAGTAGGCTGCCAGTTAATATATTTAATCAAACATAAAAAAACCGAGCTCATGTGTTATTGCATGGCTCGGTTTTTTTATGGACTAATTTAATTACAAATCAAATTAATATTCACGGCTCTGTTGAAGCAGTGACATGCTACGGCCAGGGTGAAGGCTGATGCTAGGATCAGCATTTTCCACTACACTATGGCTGTGACGTAGGCGGAACTCTTTATCAATGCGTCGTACACACAGCGTTAGACGAACGGTTAACCAGCGATAATCTTGCTTATTGCGAGTGTTTAATACAACCGACGCTTCGTTATCAATAATCTCTTTGCAGATTGGGATTAAAGCTGAACGGATAGAGTCTGTTTCGCGATTATCAATTAAGTCTTGATCAAGGTTGAAGTCAGCAATCGATTTAGAAACGACCTCTACCGGTTCAGCTGCTCGCTTACGCTGCGCTTCTAAAGCTGCTAATTTTTGCGCTGCACGATTTTTAGCTTCTTCTTCTTTACGCAATTTAGCTAGACGTTCTTCTTTAGCTTGAGCGTCTTTGCGACGAAGCGCAGCTTGTTTGTCTGCTTTTTGCTTGGCAAGCTTAGCTGCGGCTAACTGCTTTTGCTGTTTAGCTCGGTCAGCTGCACTGTTGTCTTTTTTAGCCGCCACTTTAGCAACTGGAGCTGGTGCGCTCACTCGTTTTGCAACCTGAGTTGTACCAGTTGATTTGTATACTTTATCTAAAGAATCTTGTGTGGCTTCTAAACCTGGTGTTAGGGAGGCCAGCATCCAAACTCTGTCTAGATAGATTTGAGCATTTACATATTTTTTCTGAGGAATAGCCTGTTTGGCCAGTTGCACATAAAACGCACCTACGTCGTAGGCACGGCTATTAATACGTTGGTCAAATGGTGCAACGGCTTTGAATTGCCAAATCTTTTCAATGGCATTGTTGCCTACAGGGCTACTTAACCGTTTTGCTGCGATGTCTCCATCGATTTTATTTAGAAGTTGATCAAGGCTTTGATCAGCCACAGAGATATTCGATAAAAATATCGTAAAGGCCAACAATAGGGCAGTTTGAATGAGTGGTTTCATAGTGGTACTCGATTTTTATTATACTTTTATGTTATCTGGCCATTATTGCCTAGTAGTGTGCAATAATGCAATGGTTGTATAGGACGCATTGAGCTAATATTTGTGTGATCATATCAGAAAGTAATAACAGATGGAGCAGTCATGCTTAGATGGGGAATGATTTTGTTGTTTGTGCCCAGTGTGGTACTCGTAACACTTTATATGCTTGAGGCGCAAAATGCCGTACGTTGCGTTCAAGATTCGGGTAGCTGGGATTATGTTTTAGGTCTTTGCGACAGCGCAAACACTCATGATGTTGTGCCTTACATGGTTCGCCATGGAGTTTGGGTTAACTCAGGTATGCTGATATCTATTGTGGGTCTATGTATGACCACTTGGGGTATGATCACAAGGGGAATGGGTACGGCCAAAGACGTTGAGTAATTAGCTGTTAGAAGTAATTTTAATAGAAATAACTAAATGTAGAGGCGCTAGTTTTACGCGAGTAGTTTTACTTGCCGCCTCTAAAATTAAATCCTAACTGTCCATAATGTCTGTTTAATCTGTCTGACTCAGGTATTTGAAAACGCCAAATACTGCGAATGGCTCTTAAAATTGACGCATCAAGCGCTCTATCGCCACTGGATATATCTACCCAAGCCGCTTTCAAATAACCCTCAGCATCTAGATCTAAGCGAATCACCCCCGAACTTAATTCACTGGAGTTTTCAGGCTTCACCCAGACAAAATTAATTTGCTCACTGATTGTCTTTAATACCATATTTCGCCAGCGAGCTTTTTCTTCTTCTAACTTATCCAGTGGTGACTCAACTAAATTATTGTCCTGTGCTTCATCATCTGGTTGATCTAGTTGCTGGCCTAAGGTGTCGTTGTCTTCGCTATTGTCGGCTGTTTCCAGTTTTACGTTATCAACAGCTTGCTGTAATAAGCTTGATAAAGTGTTGGAGATCAACTCTGGGCGGTTAGCTTTTGACATTGGTTGGCTGTCATTAATTTCTGTGTTTTCTTGCCCTTTGGGCTTGGGAGTTTGTTTACCGCCCAATTCAGCCAAGCCATCACTAAGATTAGCTTTGTTAATGTCGTCTTCCATGTGCCTAGATGGGGGTGGAATGTCTGCCTGTTGCTCTTCATTGGGCTGCATAGCGATTGGTTCTGGGGCGGGGGCTGGTGCTGGGGGTTCTAAAACAAATTCCATTGTTTTATCGACTTCAGGTTCGGTTACGAGAATATCTTCAAAATTAACCATCACAGCCACGTACACCGTTAGGTGTAAAAGCAGGCTGGTTAAAATGGTTAATCTAAAAACAGAATTCATAGTGTGTGGTATAGGTCGATGTCAAAGCTTATAACGTGTAATCAGACACTAGCTTGATCAAAGGTTCAACCACCAAGTTTACAATAAGCATAATTAACCTGTGAAAATGTTACTCATTAACAGTAAGCTAACGGCAAGCCAATAGTAAACAAAAATAATAAGCGTGAATTACCATGTCTAGTTTTTCTACTCCAACTTTCGATTACTGCCCAACCTGTGGCACTCAAACTAAACTGCAGTTTATAGATGGGCGCAATATAAAAGCGTGTACCGTAGAGTGTGGCTTTGTACATTTTGACAATCCAACCCCGGTGGTGGCTATTATTGTTGAAACGCCTGAAGGCGTGGTATTAGCCCATAACGTGGAATGGCCGGCAGGAATGTTCAGTGTTATTACTGGTTTTGTAGACCCATTGGAATTGCCAGAGCAAACGGCTATTCGTGAGACCCAAGAAGAACTAGGACTTAAAGCCTTTGACGCCAAGTTTGTGGGTCATTATATGTTTGAGCAAAAAAATCAGCTAATTATTGCTTATTCGGTAAGTGCTTATGGAGATATTTATTTAAACCGTGAGCTAGACGATTACAAGGTTGTGCCTGTAGAGCAGCTAAAAGCTTGGCCAGGCCCAACAGGTCAAGCAGTAGCCGATTGGCTGTCTGCTAAAGAAGTCTAGTAAAACAGTCTAGAAAAGTTGCAAACAACTTGTTAGCTGAGTCACTGGCAACACTTTTTAAATTTCTTCCCGCTTCCACACAAACACACATCATTACGATTTAGCGTTATGGTGTGCATTTGAGTCACGCCACTTAAATAAACTAAGTGATTATTTTCTATTACAAAGTCACTTGTTTCTTCTAAGCAATGAAAGCCATCTTGATCTTTAAAAAAGGCTTTAAACCGCACTTGACTTGCAGAGTCAGCAAGCACCTCTAATTTTAACCATTGATCATCTGGCTGTGCCGATAACGAATGTGGGCAAGTGCTAGAATGCCAAGTACGTTGCAAATAATTATCCAGTCCTAAAACATAGGCACTATAACGTGAACGCATTAATTGCTTAGGACTTATGGCTTTTTGTGTAGACCCAGCTAAGCGGTCATGAAACGGTTTACAGCAATGCTGGTACTCAACCGGGTTGTCTTGTTGTTTTTGGCAAGGACAAATATTCATCTAATAAGTCTATTGTTTTTTACTGTCTAACAACGCTTGCATGGCGTGTCCTAATATTTCAGGGCGCTCAGGATCACGTAACGCATTCAATAATAAATTGCGAATACCCGGCAAGAATAATAAGTCTCCTACAATTTTACTGAATACTGTAAATGCCGCACTGCCTTGCTGATTAAATTCGGCTAAGGTAATTAAAAACGGTGTGATTGTCTCAGGCATAAAACCTAAGTCATCAAAATTTCGTGTAGCAAATGCCAATACGCAGGCCACGTTATTTTTATAGCCACTGTTCATCCATAATTTCCAGGCTTCAATGCGTAATTGATCGCTAAAACATGGGCCAATAATTCTTAAGCTGGCTTCAACAGCTGATGAGTTATCGGGTTTAAGCAAGTCAGATTTAAGCCGTGTTAGCGCGGTGTTGGCAACAGTATGAGAGACACTGGCATGCTCTAAACATTGTGCAAACGCTAAATACACTTCGCTTGGCATATTGGTCAGACAGCTTTTTAAGCTGGCTTCATGCTCGTTACACTTTGCGGCCACATCGGCAATACCTTGCATGCCTAAGTTTTGCCAGTGGCTAAGTTCGCTTGGATTAAGTGTGCCGGCCTGTAAATACCTTACAACAGTATCGTAATGACCAGACGGCTTTCTATGTTGGCTATGGTTGATAATGGCGTTTAAATTAGCGCGGCGAATGTCATCAGGATTAAACGAAAAAGAATTGTCCTTTAAAGGATCTTCAATTTCCGTGTCCGCTTGAATATTTAATGGTTGCTCGCTTAATCTTACAAGACGCATAACTAAGTCATCACGCACGTATTGTATTAGCTTACCTTGCTCATCTAATGGCCACTTTAAAAACCATAAGGTTTCATTGCCTACTTCATTTTTTTGTGAAATATACAATGCTAGCCAAGCGTGCTGAAGGTAGGGGAATGGGTAAGCTATCTCAGAGTCTTCAAATTGCTGAAACTGAGTTTTATCAAGCTTGCGAATGCGACGGCCCACATCATACAAACGATACTGGCCATCAAGTTCACTAAGGTACTGACTAAGATCCATGGTACACACTGAATAAGTTAAAAAATTAGAATTAATTATACACAAAAATAGCGTATTTCGGTTGCTCTAAGGTACGACGTTTTATAGTGCAGCCAGTAATACCAAATAGCAGCACACTTCTTGAATTTGCTGGCTGGCCCCTAAAGCATCACCGGTATAGCCCTGTAAGCGCTTTTGAAACCATTTATAAATCCAATAAAAATTAACTAGCCCAATAACTATTAGCCAAGCCGAAACATCTAAGGGTAAAAATATTAATGGAAGTAACGCGGTTAGCCATGCAAACACCATGTCGCCCCAGTGCCAATCTTTGGCTATGGGCTTGGCTTTCGACAATTCATCGGCTTGCACGTAGGGCAACACCATTATCAAGCTAATAGTCAGCCCTCGACTTAGGCTATGGCTAACCAGTAAAGCAATAAATAGGTAACTTATATTTATGCTGGCCAAGTCAGTAAGCGTTTGCCATTTAATGGCTAAAATCAATAATAAACCGGTAACGCCATAGGTACCTAGGCGGCTATCTTTCATAATTCTTAATATATCGTCCTGAGTCCACCCGCCGCCAAAGCCATCGCATAAATCGGCAAACCCGTCTTCGTGAAATGCACCAGTGAATAAAATACTGGCGGTTATGCTCAAAAGTACCGATATTTCTACCGTAAATAGCATCTGACAAAGCCAAAATATTAATACGCTGAAACCAGCTACCAAGTAGCCCATTAACGGAAAGAAGGCGCTGGCGCGGTTTAAATGCTGGTCGTTGTATTCAACCCAATTCGGGCAGGGAATTCGGGTGTAAAACGCCACAGCGTTAAAGAAGCGGTTTAAAAGCGGCTTGATATTCATATAGGAAAGATCACATTTGAAACTTTGATTAATCAGTTCGAGGCAGACATAATGCGTGCACTAAAAAACCTAATGTAACACATGAGTGATGGCTGAATGAAAGCTGGATTTAAATCTGACCCTCGTGCCACCGAATTATTAGAACTATTAGCGCATTTAGAGCAGGTTATGAGGGTGTGCAGAATTTGGTCTGGTTCAACTCCAAACACCCAAGCGCTCAAAAGTACTCAGCCATTTTGCGTTGATACACTGTCATTTGAGAATTGGCTGCAATTTGTCATGATACCTACCTTTAAACGTATGGTAATTGATAAAGTGGCGCTGCCTAACCAATGTGAGATTGAGTCTATGGCCGAGCTGTCATTGAAAATCGAGTATAAATCAGATGTTATTTTCGTTATTCGGAGTATCGATAAGCTGTTAACAGTTAGTTAACACTTACGATTAACAAAATATTGACGATTGGTGTTCAAAAAGTATGCTAGTGAAACAAAAGTGTAAAAAATAGTTGACATGGACATGGCGCGACGTTGTTTATACACATAAATACAGGACGAGCCTAAAAAAACAATGTTACTGGAATAAAACAATATTTAAAGACTTATAAAATAGTATAAGTTATTGTTTTTAAAGGATTAATATAGAATTGATCAAAATTTAACCAAACTGTAACAAACCCTTAATAATAGACATTTATAGAGGGTTATCAAAAAGTTTTACACATACTTATCCACAGTTATTGGGGATAAATAAAATGTTGTATTTTTGACGATATCAAAGGGGATAAACATGCCATACATAGCAGCAGGGGCTTTCATTCTAGGAATGGCGGTGTCTTACTTATTATTTGCTCGTACAGCCAGCAAACAAGCCGCCGATTTAAAGGCTGACCTGAAATCGGCTAAAGATTTACTCGATGAGGCTCAAGAAGAGCGAAGCGGCTTAAAGCAGCAGTTAGCTGATTTGGAGTATAAAGCTAAAGAATTAGAAAAAGATCTGTCTTTTGAAAAGACAAAAGACAATAGCTAGTCTGCTAGCGACATAAAGTAAAAATTGTGACCTCAGAGGCTAAAACTTCAGTGTTAACACTTATAAGTTAATGCTGTTCAGTTTAAGCTGATGGTTACTTAAAAATAGATCTACCAAACACAACTAATAACAACAGGAATTTGCATGTCATTACTACAAAAAGTACCCGCGCCTAAATTACAGTTGATAGCACTGATATTATTGGCTGTTTACCCAGTAGCCATTGTTGCTTCACGCATGGGGCTGTGGGGCTTCAAACACAGCTTTTTATTATTCATAATCGCTGCAGTAGTCGGTTTTGTTGTTTTAGTGCTCAGCGTACTTAAAATGAGTATGGGCGATAGACAAGACTCAAAAGCATTGGTGATCGCATTATTGGCCACTTTAGGGCCAATCGCCATTTTGGGTAATTCAGTGATTAAAGCTAAGAGCTCGCCTTTTATTCACGATATTAGCACCGACGTAGCCAACCCACCGGCACTTATAGCTGCCAAAGCTGATCGCATAGAAGGCGATCATTCTGTTGATTATGCGGGTTCTGAAGTAGCTGAGTTACAGTTAGCGGGCTACCCAGACCTTAAAAGTGTAACTTTCGAAGAATCCCCTGCCAATGTATTCGCCACTGCCCGTGGTGCTATCGAGCAAAATGGCTGGATAGTATTAGCTGAAAATAACCAAGCCTTACCTTTTACCATAGAAGCGGTAGACACTAGTCTGCTATTTGGCTTTAAAGACGATATCGTTGTACGAATTTCAGCCACAGAAACAGGTTCGATTGTCGATGTGCGCAGTATGAGTCGTGTGGGTAAAAGCGACTTAGGTGCCAATGCTAAGCGAATCGAAAAGCTATTGAACCAGCTTTAACCCCACCTATAGCAAAAGCGGTTTAACGCACAGTAGTCAAGATGGTGTTACAGGTTGTAAATAACCTGTATTCACCAACAATCTTGGTTACAATGCGTTAAAACAACGCCGATCTAAATTACGCGTTAGCCGTACTATCAGGACACCGAATGCCCAATCAGTTTGTACACTTAAAGATTCATACCGAATTTTCATTAATCGATGGCATTGTGCGGATTAAAGATCTTGTCAAAGCCGCAGGTGACGATCAGCAAATTGCTCTTTGTATTACCGATCAAAGCAACATGTTTGCTCTTATTAAGTTTTATAACGCATGTTTAGATGCCGGTATAAAACCGATTCTGGCCGCCGATCTATATATTGAGCGAGAAGACCAACCAGACAAACCCTACCGTATGACCTTTTATGCAAAAGATCTGAAAGGCTATCGAAATCTAACTGAACTTGTGAGCTCTGGTTTCACTGAAAATCAGCATCACGATAAAGCACAAATTCTAAAACAATGGTTTAAAGAAAAAGGCGAGGGTTTAATTGGCTTGTCTGGATTTAATAATGGCGACATTGGCACCGCATTATTAAGTGGCAAAGAAGACGAAGCCGAGCAGCATTTAGATTTCTGGCTATCAGTACTCCCTAATCGATTTTATTTAGAATTACAGCGTACTGACCGTAAGGTAGATGAGCGCTTAGTACAAAAAACATTATTGCTGGCGGATAAAAAACAAGTGCCAGTAGTGGCCACCAATGATGTTAGATTTATAAAAGAAGACGACTTTTATGCCCACGAAGCCCGTGTATGTATCGGCGAAGGCAGTACCTTAGACGACCCAAGGCGCGAACGTCGTTATAGCGAACAGCAGTATTTTAAAACTCAGCAGCAAATGATCGATTTGTTTAAAGATATCCCGTCGGCCATTAGCAATACGCTAGAAATTGCCCAGCGTTGCAGCGTTGAAGTTGTATTAGGAAAGTATTTTTTACCCGAATTTCCAATTCCTGATGGTCTTACCGAAAACGATTTTTTCCGTAAGATTTCTTATGAAGGCTTAGAAGAACGCCTAGAGTTTATCCTTGATAAAAATCAACACGACTACGATGTGCGCAGGAAAGAATATGTAGACCGCTTAGAATTTGAATTAGATATTATTATTCAAATGGGGTTTCCAGGTTACTTCCTTATCGTAATGGACTTTATTCAGTGGGCTAAAGATAACGACGTACCAGTTGGTCCAGGCCGTGGTTCTGGTGCGGGATCTCTAGTGGCTTACGTACAAAAAATTACTGATATAGATCCACTGGAATATGACTTGCTGTTTGAGCGATTCCTAAATCCAGAACGTGTATCCATGCCCGATTTCGATATCGATTTTTGCATGGAAAAACGAGAAATGGTGATCAATTATGTTGCCGATCACTATGGACGTGACGCAGTTTCTCAAATAGTCACTTACGGTACTATGGCGGCAAAAGCGGTGGTACGCGATGTGGCTCGTGTACAAGGTAAAAGCTATGGACTTGCCGATAAATTATCCAAGCTGATTCCATCCGACCCAGGTATGAAACTGAAAGTTGCCATAGAGCAAGAGCCTGCCCTAGTTGAATTTTTAGATGGTGATGAAGACGCCCAAGAAATTTGGGATATGGCTCTTAAGCTTGAGGGTATAACTCGTCAAAGTGGTAAGCACGCGGGCGGTGTTGTAATTGCACCTACTAAGCTAACCGATTTTTCACCTACCATTTGCGATGCCGATGGCACCGGTTTAGTTACCCAGTTTGATAAAAACGATGTAGAAAGCGCGGGTCTGGTTAAATTCGATTTCTTGGGTTTAAGGACACTAACCATTATTGATTGGGCATTAAAAACCATCAATAAAACCCGTGCAAAAACTAACTTAGAACCTATTTTAATTGAAGACGTACCACTAGATGATAAGGCGTCTTACACTTTATTAAAAAAAGCTAAAACTACTGCGGTGTTCCAGTTAGAGTCTCGTGGTATGAAAGATCTAATCAACAGATTAGAGCCCGACAATATTGAAGAAATGATCGCGCTTGTAGCTTTGTTCCGTCCTGGTCCACTTGAGTCGGGAATGGTAGATGACTTTATTAACCGTAAACACGGGCGAGCCGAAGTCGCATACCCGCATCCAGATTTTCAGCACGAAAGCTTAAAAGAAATATTAGAACCTACCTATGGTGTAATTGTTTACCAAGAACAGGTAATGCAAATTGCACAGGTTCTGGCTAACTACACGTTAGGCGGCGCAGACATGTTACGTCGAGCTATGGGTAAGAAAAAACCAGAAGAAATGGCCAAGCAAAGGCAGACCTTCCGCGAAGGTGCCGAGTCGATTAATGTCGACGGCGATCTTGCGATGAAAATATTCGATCTAGTAGAGAAATTTGCTGGTTATGGTTTTAACAAATCTCACTCGGCGGCTTATGCGGTTGTATCGTATCAAACCCTTTGGTTAAAAACTCATTACCCTGCGCCGTTTATGGCGGCTGTATTAACTTCAGATATGCAGAACACAGATAAAATAGTGATCTTTGTTGAAGAATGTCGCGACATGGAATTAGACCTTGTATTGCCAGACGTCAATCAATCTGAATTTGGTTTTACCGTGAATGACGCCGGTTCTATTGTGTATGGTCTAGGTGCGATAAAAGGTGTGGGTGAGGGCCCTATTGAAGCCATTATTAATGGTCGTAAAGAAGTGGGGCAGTTTGAAGATATATTCCACTTTTGTAAGTCCATAGAAAAAGGCAGGCTAAATAAGCGTGTAATGGAAGCACTAGTGCGCTGCGGAGCGTTTGATAATATTGGTCCTAACCGTTCAATATTATTTGCCTGTATTGAAGATGCATTAAAATCGGCTGATCAAAATTCTAAAAACGAAGCCGCTGGCATTATTGACATGTTTGGCGAAGTAGAAGAAGAGCAAGACTTAAATCCTTACGACGACTACGTTAACAAAGTAAGAGACTGGACACCTAAGCAAAAACTCACTGGTGAAAAAGATACTCTAGGATTATTTGTAACGGGACATCCGTTTGACGAATACGAAAAAGAAGTTCGTAACATGGCCAAAACCAAGTTATCGAATATTCAAGCCAGTAAAAGCACACAAAAAGTAGCCGGTATTATTGTTGCCCAGCGAGTAATGAAAACCAAGCGCGGTGGAAATATGGCAATACTCACTATAGATGATCGCAGTGGTCGATTAGAAGTGCGTATGTTCAGCGAAACCTATGATAAGTATCGCGATAAAATGATTGTGGATCATTTGGTAGTGCTAGAAGTAGAAGTTAAACACGACAGCTACAATGACTCGTTAGGAGCCAATGTAAACCAGCTGTGGACTATTACCGAAGCGCGTACTCTGTTTTGCTCGGGTATTTCTATCGAGCTTAACCATAAAGATGCAACCCCAAAATACATTCAAGCATTAAGTAAAAAGCTAGAGCCATTTAACGTTAATGGAGCACCGGTAATGCTTAAATACGAAGGTGAGCAGGCATCGGCTCAGATTAAGTTTGGCGACCAGTTTAAAGTAGAGCCGTCAGATGATTTGTTGTATCGATTAAAAGAACAGCTGGGTAACGACAACGTCACCTGCCTGTACGGTTAATACTAGTGTTAGTGAGTAAAAGAATAAAATGAATCCAAATTTTTTAGATTTTGAACAACCCATTGCCGATCTTCTAGCACGCTTAGAAGACCTTAAGCTAATGGATAAAGATCTAGATAATAAAAATATGGAATCTGAAATTCAAGGTATCGAAGAAGAACTTAACTTTGTTACCGAGCGATTATTTTCAAGACTAACACCTTGGCAAAATGCCCAAATTGCTCGTCACCCCATGCGTCCCCACAGCCTAGATTATATCTCTATGATCTTTGAGGAATTTCAACAACTCCATGGCGATCGTCTTTACGGCGACGACGCCGCTATTGTGGGTGGGCTAGCCAGACTAGGCAAACACAAGGTAATGGTAATTGCTCATGAGAAGGGTCGTGCTGTTAAGGAAAAGGTTTTACGTAACTTTGCTATGCCCAAACCTGAAGGTTACCGAAAAGCGGCGCGTTTAATGAAAATGGCAGAGCGTTTTAACTTACCCATCATTACCTTTATCGATACACCAGGTGCTTACCCAGGAATTGACGCTGAAGAGCGTGGCCAAAGTGTGGCTATCGCTGAAAACTTAGCACTTATGAGCCGCTTAAAAACGCCTATCGTGAGCACGGTAATTGGCGAAGGTGGCAGCGGTGGCGCATTAGCCATTGGAGTATGCGATAAGTTAATGATGCTGCAATACAGTACCTATTCTGTGATTAGTCCTGAAGGGTGTGCATCTATATTATGGAAAAGCGCCGAGTACGCACAAGATGCGGCTGAAGCCATGGGCATAACGGCCCCACGTTTAATGGAACTAGGTTTGGTAGATCAGTTAATTACTGAGCCCACAGGTGGTGCTCATAGAAATCCCGAAGAAGCGGCTGCTATATTAAAGCATGCGTTAATAGCTCAAGTTGAAGCCTTGATAAAACAAGATATTAATCAAGTAATAGAAGATAGATATCAAAAATTTCGTGCCATTGGCCGCAACTAACTTTTAAAGAATGCCATGCTACCTGCACTTTTAGCGTTACTAAAAAATCAAATAGAATGTCACAAACCAACAAGAATTATTGTGGGGCTTTCGGGTGGGTTAGATTCCAGTGCGCTATTGCACGCAGTGACCCAGCTTAAGCTAAAAAATTCTCTAGGTGAAAAAATCCCACTGACAGCTGTGCATGTGCATCACGGTTTGTCTAAAAATGCTGATCACTGGTTACAACATTGTCAGCAGGCTTGTAACTTGTTGTCGGTTGATTTTATTAGTCAGCGAGTATCTTTAGTCGACAGTAAAGGTAGCTTAGAAAATGCCGCTAGAACGGCCCGTTACCAGGTATTTAAAAATAATATGCAGGCGGGCGATTTATTATTACTGGCCCATCATCAAGATGACCAAGTTGAGACCTTTATGATGCGCTTAATGCGTGGCTCGGGTTTAACTGGATTGTCAGCCATGTTAACCCAGCGACCATTTGCAGATGGCACTATTTTGCGCCCTTGGTTAACCAGTATGCGTGCTGAATTAGAAGTTTATGTGGCTGAAAATAATATTTTATATATTAATGACGAATCGAATACAGATACCCAGTTTGATCGCAATTGGTGGCGGCAGGATTTGTTGCCTAATTTATTTAAGCGATATCCTCAAGCCAGTAACAGTATCGTTAGAACCATTGATGTATTACAGCAAGAGCGTCAGGTACTTAATGATTTACTAGAACCTATTTATAAATCTGTCGTTCATTGGGAAGCAAAATTTACCCAGTCAAATATTTTAAACTGTGCTGAATTATTAAAACAGCGCGAAACTATACAGATTCAATTAGTGCGCATGTGGTTAGAGTCTGAAGGTGCTTACCCGTTATTAAATAGCTATAAAATTAAGCAGATAATTAAAGACGTAGTTAATGCAAAAGAAGATGCGCTACCCGTTTATCAATGGGGTGAGCGGTTAATTAGGCGTTATGATGGTTGTTTGTATGTGATGGGAATTAACCCGCAGATTAATGAAATAACCACAAAAGAAATTAACATTATAGCTGGAATGAGTAACGTCCCGCTGACTAAAGGGCAGCTATCTATAAGCGGTTTACCGAATAATCTAGATAGTAAAAACGGCCTTAAGTCAGGTAACTACAGTATTGGCCAGTATACTGGTAGCTTATTAGCCAAGCCGTTAAAGCGCCCCAGTAAGCCACTGAAAAGATGGTTTCAAGAATATAATGTGCCCCCTTGGTTGCGCCCCAGTTGGCCAATATTAATGCACGGTAATCAAGTGGCATGTGTGCCAGGATTATTTATTGCCGAACAGTTTTTGTCTGATAAAGGTCTTGAAGTCAGCTACCTTATTAACCACTGAATACCTTTTTTTGGCTTGCCCCTGCATAAAAATTAATCACTTAGTCAAATTATGACTGGCTATTTCTAGCTAAAGGTGGAATAATGCGCGCCCTGACAAATTGGTAGCCGCTAAAGAGCACTACAGCTTGTCAGTATAAGTATTCCCAATGTCCTATCGGGTGAGAATCGCAAACTGTTTAACTGGCGTTTAAACGCAGTTATATTCACGGTTTAGAACAGATTCAGGATCGGCTGCCAGAGCAGTCATGATCCATTTGCGCAGGGTGACGGGAATCAAATTAACGTGGATTAATTTTGATTGCGTCGTCTGTGGCTTCTACGGGAAGCTACGCTGTGCCGCTCCAGAAAAATCCCCTCTATATAAAAAACAGGTACTACATGTCTGAATCGACCACTACTGGCTTTGCCAGCCTTGGCCTTCCGTTTAATCTTTTGCGTGCCGTAGAAGAACAGGGTTACGAAACACCAAGCCCTATACAAGAACAAAGTATTCCCCACCTTTTAGAAGGTAAAGATGTATTAGGTTTAGCACAAACTGGTACAGGTAAAACAGCTGCATTTACATTACCAATATTAGCGCGTACCAATGCAGAACTTCGTGCTCCACAAGTTTTAGTATTAGCACCTACTCGCGAACTAGCAATGCAAGTTGCCGAAGCCGTAGAAACTTACGCTAAATATACTCCAGGCGTTAAAGTTGCCAGCATTTATGGTGGTGCCGATATGGGTGGCCAACTGCGTCAGCTTAGAGCAGGACCACAATGGGTTGTAGGTACACCTGGCCGTGTTATGGATCATATCCGTCGCGGTACTTTAAAATTAGATTCAATCACTTCTATTGTTTTAGATGAAGCTGATGAAATGTTACGCATGGGATTCATCGACGACGTTGATTGGATACTAGAACACGTACCGGCTAAACGTCAGGTTGCTTTGTTCAGCGCCACAATGCCTCGCCAGATTCAACAAGTAGCTGAAAAGCACTTAAACAATCCTGTTGAAGTTAAAATTAAAAGCAAATCGGCTACTAGCGACTCTATTACTCAGAAGTTTTGGTTAGTACGTGATGCAGATAAAAGCGATGCAATGGTTCGCATTTGTGAGACTGGCGACATGGATGCCATGATCGTATTCGTACGTACTAAGCAGGCCACTGAAGAAGTAGCCGAGCACATGCGTACAAATGGTTTCCGCGCTGAAGCACTTAACGGTGATGTAGCTCAAGCACAACGTGAACGTACTGTTGACCGCTTGAAAAAAGGCCAAATTGATATTCTTGTTGCAACAGATGTTGCGGCTCGTGGCTTAGACGTTGAGCGTATTACTCACGTTGTAAACTACGACATTCCATATGACGCTGAATCTTATGTTCACCGTATTGGTCGTACTGGCCGTGCTGGTCGTACTGGTGAAGCAATATTGTTTGTACGCCCACGTGAGCGTCGCATGTTAAGCACCATTGAACGTGTAACACGTAACAAAATTACAGAAATGCAATTACCGTCTATTGACGATGTAAATGCAAAACGTCGTGAACGTTTTAAAGTACAAATTCTAGAAAACCTTGAAGGCGCTGATAGCGAGATCTTCAAAGGCATCATTAATGAAATGATTGCTGAAAACGAAGGCCTAGAAGCCGCAGACGTTGCAGTAGCTATTGCACAAATGGGCCAAGGCAAAAAACGTTTGTTCATGCGTGAAGGCGATCGTATTAAGCGCCCTCAACGCGAAGATCGTGGCGATCGCGGTGATCGTAATGGTCGTGATCGTGGCGAACGCGGTAGTCGTGATCGTGGCGAACGTGGTGCAGATCGTGCTCCTCGCGGCGAAGAAAAAGTAGTTGATAAAAACCCAATGCCACTTAAAGACAACCCTAGTGTAGAGATGAATCGCTACCACATAGCGGTTGGCTACAAAGACGGCGTTAAGCCAGGCAACATTGTTGGCGCAATTGCTAACGAAGCTGACATTGAAAGCAAGTTCATTGGTCATATCGAAATTTTCGATAGCTTTACAACTGTTGATTTACCGTCGGGTATGCCAGCTGATGTGATGGACACGCTTAAAAAGACCCGTATCTGTGGACGTCCTACTAACATTGATAACATTAAAAATGTTGATGTAGAAAAAGGTCGTGTAGACGGACCTCGTGGCGGCGGTGCTGGTCGTGGTGGCGATCGCCCTCGTCGTGATGCTGGTAGTCGTGGTAATGGCGGCGGCTATAAAGGAAAAGACGGAAAATCTGGCGGCGGCGATAAGTCGTTTGCTAAAAGCCGTAGACCTAGCAACGACTAATTTTATCTAACCAGATAAAGCTCGTTGAATAAAAAAGCCAGTGAAGCAATTCACTGGCTTTTTTTATGGCTTGATGTTTATGGCCATATTTTTTCAAGTTGGCGAATTTTGACTTTGTAGTCTCAGCAATAAGTACTATTTTTATATCATCGGTTAAGGACTACCTATAAAGGAAAAAGCGACAGGCGGTTGCAACAGGATGTAACGGAGCACGAACCAAAGGATTGAACCAAAGGATTGAGCAAAAGGAATGTGCAAAGGGATTAGTGCCAGGATGGCTGTGTCAGGATGACATCTAGGGTATAAAAGAACAGGGTAAGGGCCACAAGTCTTTGCCCTTTTTTTATGCCCACAAAAAAACGGCCCGTAGGCCGCTATTTTATCAATCTAGATTTTTGCTAACAGATATTAGCGTTCTAGTTGATTAATCTTGCCTTCAACACCGTCCCATTCTTCTGCTCCAGGCGTTTTCTCTTTCATCTCTGTGATGTTTGGCCATACTTCAGCCAATTCAGCGTTAAGCTCAATAAACTGTTCTTGGCCTGCTGGTATTTCGTCTTCGCTGAAAATAGCTTCGGCTGGACATTCTGGCTCACACAATGCGCAATCGATGCACTCGTCTGGGTGAATAACCAAAAAGTTAGGGCCTTCGTAAAAGCAATCTACAGGACATACTTCTACGCAGTCTGTGTATTTACACTTTATGCAATTTTCAACAACAACAAACGTCATAATTTATTCTCAATCTCATCAATTCGCCAAAGCAAACGTATTTTTAATTATGTGCGACATTCTAGTGATGCCTGCTCTATGGGGCAAGGTGATTTATGCCCTTTAATAACATTTTTACGACTTTATACAGTAAATCTCCATAGTTTTAAAACCGTTTAAAACTATGATAACTATCGATTAAGTTAATATGCCCCGATTTAAGCCTAAATCGAAGCGTAATACAGCAACCGCAAAAGTTAGCTAGCATTAGTTAGCTAAGCATTTAACGTCTGTTTCAACTTATACAGCAACGTCAACGCCTCTCTAGGAGTTAAGTCGTCGGGATTAATTTCTTCAAGTTCCAATTCCACTTTAGACGGCTGAGCCATAGCAAACATATCGCTCTGAAATTGATTGTCATCATGGACAGTGGGCGCGGCCATTGATGGTACTAATCCCGCTTGTTCGGCCGCCACTTGGCCATTCTCTAAACTCATCAGTTTAGCTTTAGCATGATTAATAACATGGTCGGGTACACCCGCCAATTTAGCCACTTGTAATCCATAACTCTGACTAGCTGGGCCGTCTTCCACATGGTGTAAAAATACAATGTGATCTTTATGCTCGGTAGCGGTTAAGTGAACGTTCACTACGCCTGCATTAGTCTCAGTAAGCTGAGTCATTTCAAAATAGTGAGTAGCAAATAAAGTGTAAGCACCTGTATTTTTTGCAAGGTCTTCTGCGCATGACCAAGCCAGAGAAAGCCCATCAAAGGTACTGGTACCGCGACCAACTTCATCCATCAATACTAAACTGTCAGCGGTGGCGTGATGCAAAATATTCGCGGTTTCGGTCATTTCTACCATAAAGGTAGATCGGCCACCGGCCACATCATCGCTAGAACCCATGCGGGTAAATATACGGTCTATATTACCAATCACGGCACTGTCAGCGGGAACATAACTACCAATGTGAGCCATTAAAACAATATGCGCCGCTTGACGCATATAAGTAGATTTACCACCCATGTTTGGACCGGTAATAATGAGCATTTTGCGTTCAGGGTTAAAAATAATATCGTTGGCCACAAACGGGTCTTCAATCATGGCTTCTACTACTGGATGACGACCCTGCTGAATGTTAATACCCGTCTCATTATTTAACACAGGGCAAACATATTGCTGGGTAACGGCGCGCTCGGCCAAGTTTGATAATACGTCTAGTTCAGAAATAGCCGACGCGGTTTCTTGCAGCTCAGCTATTTGCTGGGCAAGGCCTTCTACCAATTCTTCGTAAATAGCTTTTTCACGACTTAATGCACGGCTTTTACTAGACAGTGCTTTGTCTTCAAACTCTTTTAGTTCTGGTGTAATAAATCGTTCAGCATTTTTTAACGTTTGGCGACGCACATATTCAGTAGGTGCTTTATCTGACTGCGCCTTACTAATTTCAATGTAATAACCATGCACACGGTTGTAGCCCACTTTTAATGTACTAATACCGGTGGCTTGTTTTTCGCGGGTTTCTATATCAATTAAAAATTGCCCAGCGTTTGTGCTAATACCCCTAAGCTCGTCTAGGTCGGCGTCAAAGCCTTCGGCAATAACACCACCGTCACGAATCACCACAGGTGGGTTTTCAATAACGGCACGCTCTAATGTATCGACTAATTCTGGATAAGTGGCTATCCGTTTAGCAATGGCGGTAATAGGGTCGGATTCAACCGCGGCCATAGAAGATTGCAGCGCTGGCAATACGCCTAACGCATCCCGCAATCTTGCTAGGTCACGGGGACGAGCACTGCGTAAAGCAATACGACTTAAAATGCGCTCAATGTCACCAATTTGCTTAAGTACTTTGTGAATGTCTTCATAACCGTAGCTGGTTAGTAGCGCGCCAATGGCAGTTTGTCTTTGCTTTAATACACTGTGGTCACGTAACGGGCGATTTAACCAGCGACGCAATAATCGGCTGCCCATAGACGTTGCTGTGCGGTCTAACACCCAAGCTAAAGTAAAGTCGGTGTCGCCATTTAAGTTAACACTAATTTCCAAATTCTTACGCGTGGCCGCATCTAATACAATGGCGTCGTCAGCTTGCTCAACAATAATGGTGCGAATATGTGGCAGTTCGGTTCGCTGGGTTTCTTGTGCGTAATTAATCAAGCAACCAGCCGCTTCAATGCCCTGTTTAAATTCTTGGCAACCAAAACCGTGAAGGTCTTTGGTTTGAAACTGAGCGGTTAATAAACGAAAACCGGTTTCATAC
>JAWUVO010000121.1:0-12880 GCA_034112325.1 Bermanella sp.
CCAATGTTAGACATGCCGTTGCAAATAATGGCTGACAAAAAGTTATTAACGGTAACTGATATCCGTATGGTGGGTAACGATATGCGTTTAACACTTAGATTTAATCGTGGTATTACCAAAACTTAAATAGACCAGCAAGTGGGATAACGGTGTTTATTTTAAAGGATAAAACCGATTATTCATTAATATATGTTTCTAGAATATAAAGAGTTATAACGATGGCGTTAAATAGTATAAAAGAAATATTAGCCGATATGCGCGATGGCAAAATGGTTATCTTAATGGATGACGAAGATCGCGAAAACGAAGGCGATATTATAGTAGCGGCTGAAAAAGTAACTCCAGAAATTATTAATTTTATGGCCAGTAAAGCGCGTGGGCTAATTTGTTTAACGTTGACACCTGAGCGGTGTGACTTTTTGGGCTTACCATCAATGGTTTCTGGGAATGGCTCTAAATTCTCAACCCCATTTACGGTATCAATTGAAGCAGCCGAAGGCGTGACAACCGGCATCAGCGCCGGAGATCGTGCTATTACTGTTCAGGCTGCTGTTAATCCAATGTCACAGCCAGATGCTATTGTGCAGCCAGGTCATATTTTTCCACTGCGTGCACAAGCGGCTGGGGTGCTTGCTCGTGCGGGTCATACCGAAGCTGGTTGTGATCTGGCTCGTTTAGCTGGCTTGCAACCATCAGCGTGTATTGTTGAAATTATGAACGACGATGGCACTATGGCTCGTCGCCCAGAGTTAGAAGTTTTTGCTGCAGAACATAATTTAAAAATTGGCACTATCGCTGATTTAATTCAGTACAGAATGGCTAACGAAAAAACAGTTGAAAAAGTCAGCGTAGATAAACTAGAAACGGCTCACGGTGAATTTGATCTACATGTATATCGCGACACCATTAATGGTGATACACATTTAGCGTTAGCAAAAGGAGACCTTACCAGTATAGAGGCACCAGTAGTACGAGTGCAGTCAGCCGAAACCATTCGTGACTTATTAGGTGGTGGCGCTAATTCAAAAAGCTGGTCCATCTCTAACTCATTAGAAAAAGTCAGTGAGTTTGGGGCAGGTGTTGTGGTATTGCTATATGCAGGTGAACGCGAAGATGTTTTAACTTCTATTGAAACATTTTTTGGCCGCCAAAAACCCATTCGCACAACAGATGTGGATAGCTCTGGTGCTTATGTCACCATCGGTACAGGTTCACAAATATTACGTGACCTAGGTATAAGCAAAATGCGCCTATTAAGTAGCCCGATGAAATTTACAGGTATCTCAGGTTTTAATTTAGAAGTGGTTGAATACTTGCCTAACAACTAATAAATAGTAAGCATTATTAATTCTTGTCACTATTTTTTGCGTACTCTGAATAGAAAATTAATTAACGAATATAAAAGTTTAGGACCATAACATGAAAACAATAGCTGGAAGCTTTACTCCAATGGACGCTAAGTTTGCCATTGTACAAACAACATGGAACGAATTTGTTGTTGAAAAACTAGTAGATGGTGCAGTTCGCGCATTAACTCGTCACGGCATAAGCGAAGACAACATAACGCTAATACATTGTCCTGGTGCTTTTGAAGTACCTTTGGTGGTTAAAAAATTAGCAGATAGCGGCAACTATGATGCTGTTATTGCATTAGGTGCTGTTATTCGCGGTTCAACCCCACATTTTGATTATGTGGCTGGTGAAGCGGTTAAAGGCCTTGGGCAAATAGCATTAAACTCAGGTATACCTGTTTCTTTTGGTATTTTAACAGTAGATACAATAGAACAAGCTATAGAGCGTGCTGGTACCAAGGCGGGCAATAAAGGTGAAGAATCTGCTATGAGTGCTTACGAAATGGTAAGTCTTCTTAAGCAGTTGGAGGCGTAATGAGCGATACACAAGATAAACAACCGATACAGCGTAAAGACAATGACAGCGGTCGTCCTAATCCTGGTGCTCGTCGTAAAGCCCGTCATTATGCAATACAGGCTTTGTATCAGTGGGAAATGGCCGGCGCTAGCCTGTCAAAGATTGAAGCTGAGTTTCTAGCTGATAATGATATGACTCATGTAGACACGGAATATTTTCGTGACATTTTACGTGGTGTACCAAGAGAGCTTACGCAGCTAGATGAAATGTTAAATCCATGTTTAAGTCGCGGTATGAACGAAGTGACACCGGTAGAAAAAGCTATTTTACGTCTAGCAGCATATGAGCTAGTTCATCGTATTGACGTGCCATATAGAGTAGTTATAAACGAAAGTGTTGAGCTATCTAAAAAGTTTGGTGCAACCGAAAGCCATAAGTTTATCAATGGTGCGTTAGACAAACTAGCGCAGCAAGTACGTATGGTCGAAATTAAAAATAAATAAATAAATATTTAGCGGCCACCTAGTATAAAACTGGGTGAGCTAAATTTTTAACGATAACATTTAGCTCTATTTTTTTAGCTAGTTTTAACAACGGATATTTTAATGATGAATGAATTCGAATTGATTCAGCATTACTTTAATCAGGCCTCTCTTTCTTTTCCTCACGAATACGTACTTGAAGGTATTGGTGATGATTGCGCCGAAATCTCTCTACAAAAAAATCATACACTGCATATATCCATCGATACGCTTATTGAAGATGTGCACTTTCCAAAAAATGCTAACCCTTATGATATTGCTACTCGTGCTTTGTGCGTAAGTTTAAGTGATTTAGCCGCTGCAGGTGCATCGCCTATAGCATTTACTCTTGCTATAACGTTGCCAGCCATAGACCAAGAATGGCTAGCCCAATTTAGTTCTGGTTTAGCGTTTATTGCCAAAAAATATAACTGTCCACTAATCGGCGGGGATACCACAAAAGGCGCTCAGTTAATAATTACTATTCAGGTACATGGGCATTGTGCAGAAGGTAAGGGATTGAAACGATATGGTGCTTTAGTTGGCCATAAAGTTTATGTAAGCGATGTGCTAGGCGATGGTGCAGGAGCTTTAGAGCAGGTGTTAAAAAACCCTCAAGACAGTAGTGAACTAGCCCAGCACTTTTATTTACCCTATCCTAAAATTGAATATGGTAAACAACTTTTAACAGTGGCCAGTAGCTGTTTAGATGTGAGTGACGGGTTGATTCAAGACTTAAACCATATTTGTAAGGCCAGCGCAGTGGGTATTGAATTAAATTCTGCTGCGATCCCTTTATCTAACTTACTGATAAAAAAATATGGTCAACAAGCTGCGCTTAACTTTGCGTTAAGTGGTGGCGACGACTATCAATTAGCCTATACCGCGGCCTATTGTGACAAAGGTATTTGCATTGGCGAGGTGGTTAATGGAAATCAGGTGTTGGTAGACGGTGAGGTAGTAGATCAAAAAGGTTTTCAACACTTTAGCTAGTCTTTTCAGGGATAGCTAACTTCTTACATACTAATGATTTGACTGAATCTATGAGGCTATAATTTATAGACATTAAAAAACCGGCAGATGCCGGTTTTTTAATTTTCATGTTAGCTTTTTAATAATTAAAAATTATTTAGCGCCCATGTTAGCAATTTCTTTTGCTAGCTCATCATGAGCCTTATTGCTTTGAAACTTCTGCCATAATGCTTTCTGATTGTTCATAGATGTTTTAAGTGCAGTCTCATTAATTAAAGTAGCTGCATTATCATCTAGGCCTACAAGTACATATAATGCACCGTTTGGACTACGACGTGTCTTATAAATACGCGTACCTACAAGCGACTCGTTAGTAATTTGCTTAGTAACCGAACTGTTTACCATATCGACTGTTTCGTCATCACCAGCACCAGTAGTTTCAGCAAACTGCTTTACTAAGTTTTGTACTTGAACTTGCATCATTTGGGCTAACTGAACGCGAGCCGCAGTTGATGCTTGTTGCTTCATGAAGTTGATTCCAGCAGCTGACTTGTCAGCACTGCCCACAGCCGTTACAGCCAAGCCTTCAACTGGTTCGTCGCATACCCAGCCTGGTGCAGCTACAGTAGGGGCGTCAGGGAATGTGCAATCAGGAACTGATGTTTGCGAGCCGCCGCCAAAACATGCGGTTAACGATAATGTAAGGGCACTAGCACCCAAAATACGTGTAAAAGTCATCTTCTTCTCCATGATAAAATTTTAATTACAGTGTGCTAACTTTAACCCTAAATTGTTAATCCGGCTATAGGGATTAATCAAAAATACTTTCAAATAATCTTTATTTATTCTACTTTGAGACTTTTTTGTACTTTCTGCAGTAGAATAAAATGATAGTACCAAATAAAACTAACGTGTTTGTTAAACTTACCGCAGTTTACTTCATATCGCCTCTTTGTCATCTTCTACAGAAGACTTCTTAACCAATCTCCCAAAGAATATGCCAGCTTCAAATAATATATACATAGGCAGAGCCAATATCGTTTGGCTAATCACATCAGGTGGTGTTATTAACATTCCCACAACAAAGCAACCAACAAATATATAAGGGCGTTTTTCTTTAAGGCTTTTAACCGTAGTGGCCCCAGATATTATCAACAACATAGTGGCAATTGGGATTTCAAATGCTAATCCAAATGCAAAGAATATTTTTAGAATAAAATTAAGAATATTATTAATATCTGGTAAAAAATTCACGCCTTCAGGACCAATGGCGGTAAAAAAACCAAATACTAATGGCAAAACAATAAAGTATGCAAAGGCGACACCTACATAAAATAAAATAATGCTACTAAGTAATAATGGAATGGCGAATTTTTTTTCTTTTTTATATAAGCCTGGTGCAATAAATCCCCAAGCTTGATGTAATATAAAAGGAATAGTTAAAAATACGGCGCTGAATAACGTTAGCTTAAACGGAACTAAAAATGGCGATGCGACACCTGTCGCAATCATGCTGGAATTTTCGGGTAGTAATATCTCAAGTGGTTTAGACACCAAAAGATACAGCTCGTTAGAGAAACTATATAAAGCTGCAAATACTATAAGTATATAAATCACTACTTTTAATAGGCGGTTACGCAGCTCTATTAAATGGCTAATAAGCGGCGATTCCATCTGCATTTGTGCGGTCTGAGCTTTCGATTGTTTAGCCATAAACTACTTAGGCTCTTGATTGTTTGAGGCGTTAATAATGTCAGGTTCACTCTGGTTATTAACCGGCTGAGGATGAATAGAGTTTTCCGTATGATCGAAAGAATGTTCTCCGTTGGCCATACGATTAGCCTCTTCAGATTCTTCCCGTTGTTGAAGTTCATCGTCACTTAGATAAGTGTGCATAGGATCTTCTAACTTTTTGCGGATATCTTGATTACGTACTTCTTGCTCAATTTCTTGCTGAATACCGCTCATAGTTTGACGGATACGGCCAATTAACAGACCAACCGTACGGGCAGCCTTTGGCAGTCTCTCTGGGCCCAAAACAATTAAACCCAGTACACCTATAACAAGCAGTTCAGAAAAACCAATATCAAACATTTATTAAGTGGCCTAAATTATTTGGTTTTATCTTTTTCTTTACTGGTTTCAGTAAACTGGGCATCGGTAGATTTGCTGTCCAGCTGTTCTGCGGCACTTTTCTCACCATCGTTAATGGCTTTTTTAAAGCCTTTAACCGCACCACCTAAATCACCGCCTAATGTGCGTAATTTTTTAGTGCCAAAAATAAGTATAACTACCACTAAAATAATGACTAATTGCCAAATGCTTATTCCGCCTAACATAATATTCTCCTGTTGATTTGTTGTTTGTAGCTAATTTTTGTATCGAGTGTGTTTGTTTAAAAGCCAGGTAATTGTTTTCCAGCTAAAATATGCCAGTGCATATGAAATACTTCTTGGCCGCCTTGCTCACCGTTGTTTGTGATTAAACGGTAACCCTCTAAATGTTCTTGTAGTGCAATATCATTCACAGCTTTTAAAACTTGTGTCACCACGTCCCATTGCTCATGGGTAACGTTCATTAAGTTTACAATGTGCTGTTTTGGGATAACTAATATATGAGTCTCTGCTTTTGGTGCAATATCATAAAACGCCAAAACATTTTCATCTTCATACACTTTATTACAAGGAATATGACCATCAATTATTTTGCAAAAAATGCATTCATTCATGTTGTCAGCCCTTTATTTTGTACGGCTGGCTTTTTCTTCTAGCCCAGACAAGTTAAAACGACGCTTTAGCTCTTCTATTACCACTTGTGGGTCTTCGCCTAGTTCAGCCAGCATAACCATTGTGTGAAACCAAAGATCAGCCGTTTCATATATGACTTCTTTATTGTCACCAGATATTTTTGCATCTTTGGCAGCAATAATGACTTCAGTGGCTTCTTCACCCACTTTTTCTAAAATTTTGTTTAGACCACTGCGATACAAGCTGGCCACATAAGAGCTGTCGGCTTCTGCCGTTTTACGCTCTTCTAAAATTTGTCCTAGCTGTGAAATTACATCGCTCATGATAAATCCTTACGTATCTATGTACTTATCTATGTACTTATCTATTAAGTTACTACTAAGCCGCTGCTAAGAAGCCGATATGGTGACAACTTGCTTCATGTTAACTGATAGAATAAGTAAACGCCTCTACCTAATAGTATAGATTATATATTAACTTAACCGCGAATTAACAACCATACTAAACCTAAGCCAATTAAAGACACACTCATATCAAAATTCCATAAATAAGGTGTGTGTAAACCAACTAACCCCAAGGCACTTACGATAATACCAACCGCGCGGTGTTTTGGGCGATCAGCCTGTTTAATAAGCTCACTTTTAAGTGACGCCAGCTCGGTTTGCAAGTGTGCCTGCTGGGCTGGGTAATTCTGTAAGTTGACCAGTGTACTGCGAATAAGTTCAGGCATCTTAGGCCCATGAGCAATCCAGGCTGGAGCTTGGCGTTTAAGCTCGGTCCAAATGGCAGCAGGCCCAAGGCGGTTGTTCATCCAGCGTTGCATATGTGGCTTAGCAGTTGTCCATAAATCAAGCTGAGGATACAGCTGGCGGCCTAGGCCTTCAATATTTAGCAGGGTTTTTTGCAATAGGACCAGTTGTGGTTGAACTTCCATTTCGAAGCGGCGGGCCACATGAAACAATTGCATAAGGACTTGGCCAAAACTGATTTCAGCCAAAGGCTTTTTAAATATTGGTTCGCATACGCTACGAATTGCGGCTTCAAATTCTATTATCTTGGTTTTTTCGCCTACCCAGCCACTCTCTACATGCAAACGTGCAACTTCGTAATAGTCTTGATTGAAAAAAGCCAACAAGTTCCGAGCTAGATAATCTTGGTCAACTTCGTCTAGGGTGCCAACAATGCCACAGTCTATGGCTATATACTGTGGTGTTTCAGGGGTGTTGTACGAAACGAATATGTTACCAGGGTGCATGTCAGCGTGAAAAAAGCTGTCGCGAAATACTTGGCTGAAAAATATTTCCACTCCGCGTTCGGCTAGCAACTTCATATTTGTGCCACGGGCTTTTAACTCTTCAATATCACCTATGGGTGTTCCGTATATACGCTCCATTACCATTACATTCTGACTGCAGTAATCCCAATGTACTTCAGGTACATATAACAACGGGCTACCTTCAAAGTTGCGTTTAAGCTGGCTCGCATTGGCAGCTTCGGCCATTAGGTCTAGTTCGCCATAAATAGTGTGTTCGTAATCTTCAATCACTTGTACTGGCTTTAAGCGTTGACCATCTTTAGCGTGCTTTTGCATTAACCTAGCCGCCGCCATCATCAATTTTATGTCTTTGAAAATTGTACGCTCTATGCCTGGGCGAATAACTTTAACTACCACCTCACGGCCATCATGCAATATAGCGCTATGTACTTGGGCAATAGACGCACTTGCTAAAGGCGTTGTATCGAAAGCCTTAAATACATTATCAACACTGTCTTGCAGGGCCGCTTCAATTAATTTAACAGCTTGTTTTTCAGAGAATGGTGGCACTTTATCTTGTAACTTAGAAAGTTCGATGGCCATGTTTGCATCTAGAATATCTTTACGGGTTGAAAGCAGTTGACCAAGCTTGATAAAAATTGGACCCAGTGCTACCAGCGCTAAACGCAGACGCTTTTCTTTGGGTATGCGCTTTGGTAATGGGTTTAAACGCCACGGTGCAAAAAAGAATGCCAGGCGTAAATACCAAGGTAAAAATTTAACCGGTACAAAATCGTCTAACCGATATTTACTAAAAATATAAAGAATGGTGAGCAGGCGGCGTAATTGAATCATAATATTGTTATCTGCCTAGAATAATGTCGATTAGGTAAATGCTTGAATGCAGTCATTACTTTAACAATTGCTTTAAACGATTAATCCGAGCTTCTAACCGCTCGGTGTCCATTTTAATTTTTTGTATATCGGAAAATCTAGACTCGCCTTCAAGTGAGTGGGGTGTCAATTGTAACTCGTCCCTTACAAACTCTACTGAATCTTGTTTTAATTTACGGCCAGTGTTTTTAAACCAAGAGGCGGCACTACGAAAATTTTTGCCAATAATATGTGCGGCAACAGGGCCCGCTAGTTCGGCTATCATGGCTTCAAAATCGATATCTAAGTGGCTCATGACATCGGCTAGTGACAGTGCTAATTGACTTGATCCTTGAATTTGAATATCACTTTGCATTAATGCAGCTTGTTTGTCTTGGTTGCTTGCTAGATTTAAAAAAGCACTAACAGGGCCTTTTAACGAAGCATCAGGTTGACCCTCAAAATGACTCATTAATTGAATGCCATCTAAAAAACGCACATAAACAGAAAACCCAGGCTTTTCAAACTCTAAGGCTAATACTTTAGGCGACAAGGCTTGCAGCTTAGCTGCTGTGGCTGGGTCAAAGTGCAGTGCTTTGTTAATGGCGGCTTCAGCGCTGACTAGGCCAGCTTGAATGATTGTTTGATCCACAAAATACCTTTTTACTATAAATACGTTATCAAGCTAGAAATTGGCCTAGATCATTTACTAAGCTTTAATGCCTTTGTGTAACGCGACAATTCCGCCGGTTAAATTATGGTACTCACAGTTAGCAAATCCAGCATCTTCGAACATTGCTTTTAGTGTTTCTTGATCGGGATGCATGCGAATAGATTCAGCAAGATAGCGATAGCTCTCAGAGTCGTTGGTAATGAGTTTGCCCATCATTGGCAAAGCACTAAAACTGTAAAGGTCATAAACTTTGCTTAATAGTGGGTTTTTAGTTTTAGAAAACTCTAATACTAGCAAACGACCACCTGGTTTTAGTACGCGGTTAAATTCTTTCAGGGCACTGTCTTTGTTGGTGACGTTGCGCAACCCAAATGCCATGGTAATCACGTTAAAGCTATTGTCAGCAAAAGGTAAAGATTCTGCATTGGCCTGAACTACTTCAATATTACCGCTGTAACCTTTGTCTAATAAACGGTCACGGCCCACTTTAAGCATCGAGTCGTTAATGTCAGCAAGTACTACCTTACCTTCAGGTCCAACTAAATCGCTGAACTTCATGGTTAGGTCACCAGTGCCGCCAGCAATATCCAATACATGGTCGCCTTTGCGTACGCCAGTAAACTCCATGGTAAAACGCTTCCAAAGGCGATGCACACCAAACGACATTAGGTCATTCATAATGTCGTATTTAGCGGCTACGCTGTGAAATACCTCAGCTACCTTGGCTTGTTTTTCTTCAGTGTTAACGGTTTTGTAGCCAAAGTGAGTGGTGTTTTGATCACCTTGATTAGACTGGTTAGTGCTGTTTGACATATAAACGCCTGAAATCAATACTATAAATTGCCAACATTTTAGCCTTGTTGGTTGCGAAAGTCTGTAGGGATTCGACCCTATCTATACTAGTTAATACGCAGTTTTGAGGGCACTAGATTATACTGGCCTTACTAGCGAGCATATTGGTCTATTTAGTCCACAGATTTAAACATGATTTGTGCGGCATCGCGGCTTTTACCGGCCTTAACTAATCGATCTAAATACTCCTGCCAGAATTTAGCAGTGTTGCTGCAAAGGCTTTGCAGGTATTCCCAGTTATACAGGCCAGAGTCGTGGCCGTCGTCAAAGGTGATTTTTAAAGCGTAGTTACCAGTGGGTTCTAGTTTTAGAATACGAACATTGCGTTTGCCAAATTGCAGCACCTCATTGCCTACCCCGTGGCCTCTGACTTCGGCTGACGGGCTTAAAACTCTTAAAAGTTCGGCTGGTAGCTGCTGGCTTTGCTGTTGGTTCCAAGCCAGTTCAAGCATTTGGCTTTTGCTGTGAAACTTAATTAGGCTTGGAATAGTAGACATGTAGGAATCTCAGTAGGCTAGATAGACATTTCAGCGGCCGACAAATTTGGACTGCCTTTGCCATTATCCTGAGCCTGCTTCACTAATTCAAGTAATCGTTGGTTGACGGGTGTTTTAACCCCCACTTTTTGACCCAGCTTGATAATTTCACCGGTAATGTAGTCCACTTCAACTGGGCGCCGGCTCTGTAAATCTTCCCACATACTCGATCTAGCCATCGGATCCATTGCCAGCATAGACTGGGCTACACGCTTAAATAAAAAGTTAGGCAAACTTAGTATTGTTGGGATCATACCTACAGGTACTGCCGCTACTTTGCCAGGAGCAATGTTAGCGGCTTTTAAAACGGCCAAGCCTTCTTTCAGGCACTTAATGTAGATATGACGATAGGCTCTGTTTTCAAACTGCTCCTTAAGTGGAATGCCTGCCAGTGCGTTTATCGGATTATTTAAATTGAGCAGTAGTTTGCCCCATAAAATATTCATCATATGAGTTTTTAATTGGAATCCTAGCTGCGCGTTTTCAGCTGCGGATTTTAATGGCAGGGCAGAGGGATGATCTTCGCAATATAGCTCGCCTTCAGTGCCACAATGAAAGTGACCACCTACTTCATAAACAACATTGTAGGGTACCATTACGGGTAGTACCGTGTGGTTAGGCAGTACCGACTTAATAGCAGCTACGTTGCCGACACCATTTTGGCAGCTGAAAATAACTGCATTAGTATTACCACTAGTTAAAATAGCATTGGCCATTTCTATAGAGTCTTTACTTTTTACACATACTAAAATTAGCTCAGCGTCGGTTAGTATATTTATATCTGTGTTTATGTTTAGTTGATCAGCCGCCAGTTTAATGTCTGTTCCGGTCCAGTCAGTTAGATGCAGACCGTTGTCCAATAAGTCATTAGCGATTTTTTGGCGCGCTAAAAAATGTACTTGGGCTCCACCACTGGATAGCATACCGCCAATATAGCAGCCAATACTGCCTGCACCTGCAATAACAATTTTTTTACTATGCTGGTTATTTTTTTTGTACATAATCAGGCCCACATCCACTGCATGTTAAGTTGTGACTTTATAAACAATGCTAAAGCCAATGAAATTAATATTAAAAATTACCCTTCAAAATTAAAATAATAAACCCCAAACACTTATAACGAATTCGCATTCATAGCACGCAAAATTTCTGCGAAGTTTTTATTGGTAGGATACTTACCCGATGTCCAACCAAGGCGAACTATAGCCGTGTTCTTTGATGGGATGATCATTACTAGCTGGCTTCTGTTGCCTTGCATAGCATAAGCATCTGCAGGAAGGTCTGGATAACGTAATTCATTATGCCCAGCATTCAACCAAAACTGGTAACCGTAGCGCTTGTCGTTATCGCTGCTGTTTGGGGTCTGAGCTTGCTGGATCCATTCAGATGAAATTAATTGGTTTTGTTGCCATAGCCCATTATTTAATAATAGCTGAGCTAAACGCCCCCAATCCCTAGCCGATGAATATAAATAAGAGCTGCCTACCAGTACGCCACTTGAATCCGTTTCAAAAATTGAATTAGCCATATTAAGCGGTTTAAATAATTCATTGTAGGTAAAATCTATCATTGCCTGTGGCGTAGCGCCTAACTGATTAAATAACCAGCGAGCTAGCAAGTTTGTGGTACCAGAAGAGTAATAAAAAAAGCTAGCTGGCTGATGAACTAACGGACTTTTTAATGCAATGTCAGAAGCGCTGTGAGCAGTGAATAACATTTTTGTTGAATCGCTACCAGGCACATAAGGTTCGTCAAAATCTAAGCCCGAGCTCATTTGTAATAAATGAATAAGATTTAAGTTTTTGCGTTGGTCTTTTTCCCAATCATTAAATAAATTAGTTTGCTGAAAATTTATACTTTTAATTGTGTCTAACCGAGCCAACATCATCGCGGTGACACTTTTTCCCATAGACCAGCCTAGTAGTTTAGAATTTTCATCGTATCCATTAGCATAAGTCTCGGCAATTATTTTTCCGTTGTTAATCACTAGCAAAGCACGAGTTTGTAAACCGTCTTGGTTGTCATTAGATAGCTGTTGCTGTGCAATATCTTGAATCTTCTGATTAATTGTATTAACCGTTTTACCTGCAGGCCAGGCATCATCCGTTAAATCAATTGCTGATACTTTAATATTGTCTAGTGGTGTTGTATCGCCTAACTCTAATGCACAGCCTAAACCCTCGCGGTATTTAGCTTGTTTTTTAGACATACCTTGCAAGGTAGCCGATACAGTTTTGGCTTCATTATCATAGGTTAATTCCAATAACGCGGCCGCCGCTGAATATGAAACAATATCGGCCTTTGCTTGTTGCTCGCTTAGCCCAGTGACATAACGGCTAGAGCAGGCAAGTTTAGCGCCTAGGCCGGTGGCCATATCGATGGCAGCAGGAATGTTCCATATTTGAAATCCCACAAGTTTAGGCATAGCTATGCTAACTACAAAGATGCTGACAACGACAAATGCAGATAGGGCAATAACAGTTTTTTTCATAAAAGAGAGGGCCTGACAATTTAATTTTTATTAGAACTAACAATACGCAATAGGTTATCACAATTGTAGGCTATTACTGGCCAGATTGTAG
>JAWUVO010000122.1:0-8059 GCA_034112325.1 Bermanella sp.
TAACGTCGCATTAAGCGGCATTTTACGGAGGGAGGTGATTTGTGTAAAAGTGAAACGCTACACAAATTGCCGACCGAAGTGAAATGTCCGGCGCAGCCACAAAGTGGCGAAGCGTACTTCAATGCCTTGTTATACGCCATCATCAACCGACCTTATGACTTTTCTTGACCCAGGAAATTCAACAAACTGTGGCAGAGAATCAACAATTTCATACCAAGGCGATTTTGAACCAACAAAAAAATGACCTTCAATTTGATTACTTGGGGCTTGATCTAAACCACCCAACGGAATGCCTAGTTTTTCAGGTTCCTCATCGTATGTGCTTATTAGACTCGACCCACACACAGAACAAAATGTTTTTGCAGTGGTTGATGAAGAATAATACTTCGACAACAGCTCTTCGCCTTTTAACCAACGAAACTGACTACGCTTGATAGTTGACCGAGTTCTAAATGCTGCACCATGCCATCTTCTACATCTGGAACAGTGACAATTGTATATAGGTCCCAGCTCTCCGATAATTTCGTACTCTATCGCTTCGCAAAGACATCGCCCTGTCAGTTTCTGCATAAATCTCCTATGGCGTATAACGCCTGCCAGCAAAGGCGAGTGAAACGAGTCCAGCCAGCTTGCTGGCGAATTGGCTGGCTTTGTTATGTGGCATTTAGCCACTGTTTAATTAGGTTAAGTTCTTGTTCAGGACCTAACGCATGAATATCTTGGTCTTTAATATTTAACCACTTATTACGACCAGTGCCTTCTTGTAGTTGAAGATATGTGTCTCGACCTTCATATACTATTCGATATTCTTTTTTATCAGCCTTAATTACTGCCAGCCAACTTCCGAATACCTGAGGATGGCTTTCAAATTTTTTAACTTTGTAATTTAAGCTAGTTACGAGGTGTTTAAATTCTAATTCATCCATTTTTATTCACACATAACGCTGAGTGAATGGGCCGCGTTGCTGCGAAGCAGCGCTTTTAGCGGTCCAGCACGAAGTGCGATCATTGCACATATTGTTATGTGTTTTACGCACGATTGCTACCGCGAACAAAAAACTTGAAGCCTAAAAGCAATGGCAACAAGGCAATTGACCAAATAGTAGAGAGAAATAATATTGCCATAAATGCAGATATCCCACCGCCCTCAAATTCCAAATTTATAAAGTATGCTGTGGCGACAGATAACATTACACATAAGAATGTCATTTTCACTGGCGGGAAATAGTAGTGCTCCGGCAACCATTTAGCAGACAAAGCCCAAACAAGTAAACTTGGACCTGCCGACAGACAAGCTAGTAAAATGCCTGCGCCTATAAATATTGCTGATTCCAATTGCTAAACTCTCCCTGACACATAACGCCGCAATTTACGGACGGAGTGGGATGGCGGCTTGTTTGCGTTTCTTTGCAAACAAGGTGACGGCTCACGGAGTTCCGCAAGATTGCCTTGTTATAGCTTTAAAGTTCACCTTGCGCATAATCCCATGTATGAACTTCCCCCCAGTTACCGAAAACATGTTCAAATTTACCTTCTGGACCTTGGTAAGTATAGGAATATGAGCAATCCTCTCTTTTAAATTTTGAAGGCCCCAAACCCTTGGTGTTTCGTTTTAACCAAGTAACATGCTCAGTAACCTTATCAAGTGCCTGTACCTCAGTATAGTTGCATGATGGTGGTGTAAAACGAAGCCAAATCAGATAAGCAATAACCAATACGAGCAAAAGAGAAAAGCCTATCTGAGCTTTAACTGATTTATATTTAATAGCAAGTATTAAGCAATGAATCTGTGCCCCAATTAAACCCAGTAAGAAACCTAAAACTAGAAATATGGCGCTAGCCCCACCAGGGCCTGCACCAGCAAACGCAAATATAAGCCCTAATATCGTTGGAATACCAACCCATAAAAGTGAAAAATTGAGATAACGATTGATTATTGGTACTCCGGTTTCTTAGCTATAACGCCCAATTCAGTGGTTAAGTTGAGCGCAGCGAAACTTAATCCGCTGCAATTGTTTGTTAGCTTTGATACAACTCTGGCAAACATTTATGTACTTTAATTCTGAGCTTTTCAATTTTTTTATCCGCTTCCTTCAAGCCTATGTTATCGTTTTCTGCTAGAAGATGTAGTTTTCCGTATATAAGGTTGGTTAGTTCAATACTATCTTTATATAGGTCTTCACCAAGCAAGAATCGGTTACTATCAGCTTCTTTCACAATTGATTCATGCGCACTATTTAAATTTTCAGCGACTTCTGCTGCGTTACTATTTCTTGTGTTACCAGTCACAAGAAGCCCCATGAACGCTTGAACTTTTGACTCATAATTGTTTATAGAGCTATATACGCTAATTATAGATTCTGCTCGTTTCTTAGAAAGCTCTTCAAGCAATGAAAACTTTTTCTTTCGACTTTCAAGCTGAACTGCAAAGAAGTAACCCACCGCAGCCACCACAAAACCAAGAAGAACTTTATCAATAACAAGCTTTTTTAACTCATCCATCATGTTTACCTCATCCATCATGTTTACCTCAGTAAAGCTAACGCCCATATTAAAGGGCAAATTGTTGTTAGCGGCGAAGCAGCGTTAATTTGTCCAGCCGCTTGCGGCGTCTTTAAATGCCTTGTTAAATTACAATCCAAGAACACCAGCTATAATTATTCCGGAAATAAAGGCAGCGAAAACGGCTACCAGAGAGCGTTTAAAGGCTTCGAATATAAGTGGCTTCCCATGCTCTTCAGTTCTTTCTTGAGTAAAACGGCCCAATATGGTTTTAGCATTCTCATGGCCAATCACAAAAAAGTAAAAGCCTACACTAAAAACTAAATTTGCAAGAAACTCGATGATTGATATAAGAGCAGGGCTAGATTGCAGGCTTTGGCTAAATGAAAATAAGGCAAGTAATGCACTGACAAATATCAATCCAAAAATCATGGAGTTGAGATATGAAGCTTTCAAAATATTTATCCTATGTAATTTAACATTTTATTCACACGCATGCGCGTTTTTGCAGTTTTAAAAAATGGAAGGAAATCGTCTGAAAGCTTTGCCCTATCTGGGCTGTAGACCAAAATCCATTTCGGTGTCGCTGAAAAAACGCGCATGCGCGGTATTGTCTAAATTGCGGGGTCTCGCAATTTCTATTTTGTTTTTTATAAGTTTATGATTCTGCACGATTATTTAAAGCTGTGCTAGAGAAAACACGCACTTTTATTCAATCCTGCTGACAAAACACGCACTCTTTTCTCGGTTTTAGCCAAATCGTACTGTTTATTTACGCAGTTTAATTACTGCGAGTATTTATCCTTATATGTCAGTTATTAATAACTCGTGTTCATCTGCTGACAGTGTCCTAACAAGACACCTGATTGTCCGCATTAGACTGGCTGGTTTATGAGCTTTAGATACAATAAATACTACTCTTACAACTATCTTTACAACAAACCTTACAACTTTGCTAATAATCATAAAAAGGCCTTCTATGCTCCGTTCCATTATTTTATTACTGTTAAGCGCTGGGTTAATAACCGCATTAAGTGCGTGTGACTCTAGCCCTGAATTTGAAGCAGATGCAGATTCTCAAGGTCACACAGCTCCTACCGCCGTGACTATAAAGGCTAATAAAGCTGTATTAGATAATCGTCCTTTTGCTAATAGAGACGACTTTGAAAATGCTAAAAGAGGCTTAATTGCTCAAGAAGATGAGTTAACTATTGCCCATTTAAAAGGTGGCGATGTTTGGAAAATGTCAGATTACGACTTTATAAATACTAACGGAGAAAATGCTCCTGACTCGGTTAACCCAAGCTTATGGCGTCAAGCTGCATTAAATAACATACACGGTTTATTCAAAGTAACCGACGGCGTTTATCAGATACGTGGTTACGACTTATCAAATATGAGCATCATAGAGTCTGATAACGGCTGGATTCTAGTAGACCCTTTAACTGCAAGAGAAACCGCCAGCCATGCCCTACTGTTTGCACAAAAGCATCTAGGTAAAAAGCCCATTAAAGCGATCTTATTCACCCACAGTCATATTGATCACTTTGGTGGTGTTCAAGGTATTATTCAGCACTTAACTGAAAACGAGAAAGAGCAGCTAAGAATAATTGCTCCACAAGGATTTGAAGAAGAAGCCACCAGCGAAAATATTATTGCCGGAACAGCTATGAGCCGTCGCGCTATGTTTATGTATGGTAAAAACCTAGCCCGTTCAGAACGTGGACATATAGGTACGGGCTTAGGTAAAGGCCCAGCATTTGGCACCTTTGGTATTGCCACTCCCACCGAGCTGATTAATCACGACAACACCAATATGGATATAGACGGCGTGCCGTTTGAATTCCAAATTGTATCTGGTTCGGAAGCCCCTGCTGAGTTCACCTTTTACTTACCTGAACAAAAAGCGTTTTGTGGCGCTGAAATGTTAAGCCGCAACATGCATAACCTGTACACCTTACGCGGAGCCAAGGTTCGAGATGCGCGCTTGTGGAGCTCATTAATTGAAGAAGCCCGTATTAAGTTTGCCGACGCTGACATCTACTTTGCTAGCCACCACTGGCCGTTATGGGGCAAAAACAAAATAGACGACTTTTTGTCTGTGCAGCGCGATACGTATAAGTTTATTCATGACCAAAGTGTTCGTATGTTAAACCAAGGACAAACACCAAACGAAATAGCCGAGCAAATAAAGTTACCAGAAAGCCTAAATAAAGCGTTCCATAACCAAGGTTATTACGGCACAGCAAAACATAACTCCCGAGCCGTTTATCAAAACTATATGGGTTGGTTCACAGGCAACCCATCTACACTTGATGCTTTGCCAGAGATAGAATCGGCAAAACGCTATGTGGATATGATGGGGGGCGCAAATGCAGTTATTAATAAAGCCCAAGCCCAATTCGATCAAGCCGCCAATATGAATGTAAAAGAAGGAGTAGACACATATCGCTGGTTAGCCGAGCTACTAAACCATGTGGTATTTGCTAACGCTGACAATACAGCGGCCAAATCTTTACTGGCCAAGGTCTACGACCAGTTAGGTTATCAGGCTGAGTCGGCGCCTTGGCGTGACTTTTACTTGTCAGGGGCTATGGAATTACGCCACGGTCCAGCAAAACAAGGCATCGATCCTGCCGTCATGAAAGAAGTACTAATGGAAACCCCCGTTGAAAACTTCTTTGACAGCATGAGTGTAAGACTTATTGACCACCAAGCAGCAGGTAAAACCACTCGTATAAAAATCACATTTTCTGACCTACAGCAAAGCTATCTATTAACGGTTAACAACTCTGTATTGCAGCATAAAAAGGTTAATAGCAATGCAACCGCCGACGCCACATTAAACCTTACCAAGTCATTGTTCATTAAAATAATCATTGGTGAAGCCGGGTTAAAGCAAACACTGTTTAGTGACGAACTGAGTATTGAAGGCAGTAAGCTAGATTTAATTAGCTTTTTTAGCATGCTAGATAAGCCCACTGGTACGTTCAATATAGTAACACCGTAATTATACTCACTAGACTTAAAGGCAGCACACCCAACAGGATAATATAGAAACACCGTAACTGTCTCACTAGACTTAAAGGCAACACACCCGAACAGGATATTAGTGCATTGTAAAACCTTGTTAGTTAAACTTAAGGTCATTCCCTACCCTATGGCCTTATAAATATGGTTTTTGATCAGTGCTGCACTTACGCGGCGGCTAAACCGGCCGCGTCACTCCACTACCCGTTTACCCCCGATGTTGCCGTTTATAAGGTTGGGGGTAAAATTTTTGCTCTAATATCACCCAAGGGTGAGCAAAATCCAAACAAGTCTCCACAAATGAATTTAAAGTGTGACCCTTATCATGCGCAAGAACTTAGAGATATTTTCGAAAGCATCATTCCTGGCTATCACATGAATAAACGACACTGGAATACGCTGATATTAGACAACACTCTACCAGTGTCAGAGATACAACGACTTATGGACCACAGCTACGCAATAGTCGTTAAATCGTTAAGCCCAGCGCTGCGTTCGCCGTTAGAATTAAAATATGGCCCAGATGTGCTGTATCAAGAACTAAAACCCTATTAGAATGCATTGGAATTAAGTATTTAGACTATTTAAAGTCTTCCACATCGAGGTACCCATGGCAGGTTCATTACAAGATCAGTTACTAAAAGCAGGTTTAACCAACAAAAAGAAAGCCAAACAAGCTGAACGCCAAAAGAAACAAACAGCCAAGCAAGTTCGCAAAGGCTAAGATGTGGGCGACGAAGCCAAGGCAGCGGCAGAAGCAAGCCGTGTGGCAAAACTGAATAAAGACAAAGAGCTAAATCTTGAGCAGTCTGAAAAAGCAAAAACCAAGGCCATTTCAGCTCAAATTAAGCAATTAATTGAAAGCCATGCCCTAGACCTAAGCGGCTTTGAACTTGACTATAATTTTACCGACGGTAAAAAAGTTAAAAAGATATATGTGAACGACCTAATCAAACACCAATTAAGCCGTGGCATGTTGGCCATATCAAAACTGGGTATTACCTACTTGTTATTCCGTCTGTCATAGCTGACAAGATTCGTGAGCGTAACGAACAGTATATAGTGGCTCAGGTAGACGTGAGTGAATTAGATAAGCAGGCCGCCCCAGAAGAAGATCCGTATGCCGACTATCAAATCCCTGACGATTTGATGTGGTAACCAGCTGTTTAGGCACCGCTTTTAATCCTTTAAAAGCGGTAGACAACAGTTAACCTTAACGCCTAAAAACAACCGTGCGCTTGCCGTTTAATAACACGCGGCCCTCGGCATGCCATCTAACGGCTCTGTAAAGCACCATACTTTCAATATCATGACCAATTTCAACCATCTCTTCTGGGGAATTGGCATGAGACACGCGCTCTACTTCCTGCTCTATAATTGGCCCTTCGTCTAAATCAGCCGTTACAAAGTGTGCTGTAGCACCAATTAATTTTACCCCACGATCATAAGCTTGATGGTAAGGCTTTGCCCCTTTAAAGCCGGGTAAAAACGAATGGTGAATGTTAATAGCGCGGCCACTTAGTTTGCCACATAGATCGTCTGATAATATTTGCATATAGCGTGCAAGTATTAAAAGCTCGGCATTGGTTTCATCTATAACAGCCATTATTTGAGCTTCTTGACGGGACTTAGTCTCACTAGTAACAGGTAAATAGTGGTAAGGCACGTTATACCACTGCACTAAATCGCGCATGTCGTTATGGTTAGAAACCACCGCTACAATATCTACTGGCAGCGTACCTTCTCTCCATTTATGCAATAGAGCATTTAAGCAATGCCCCCACTGCGAAACAGCAATAACTACCTTAGGCTTAACGCTTAAGTCTTTTAATTCCCAGTCCATTTCATCTTGAATAGCAATTTTTGAAAAGGCCTGCTTTAACTCTAATAATGGTATGGCGCTGCTGTCTACCGGTGAAATCTCGGTACGCATAAAAAAACGTTTTTCAGACGAATCCTCATATTGAGAAGACTCACTAATATTGTAATTATGTAAGGCTAAAAAGGTAGTTACAGCAGCAACAATCCCGTGTCTGTCTTGGCAGCTAAGCGTAAGCACCAGCTTTATATTGTTCATGTAGATTTTCCAAAATTGGGACGATGCCCGTAATAAGTAAGCAGATTTACATTTATATAATAAAGCACTAGTCTAAACCTTAATGCTTATGCCCTGCTAGGCCTTATTCTTAAGATAAAAAGGACCATTAAATGAAACTATTAACTGCAATATTTCTGTTTTCAGCACTAATTGGCTGCAACAGTATACCAGAACAGGTTAAAGATGATGGCCAAGCCGCCGCCGACCGCGCAAAGGCCTCGGCTGAAGCCGCTTACGAAGACATGAAAGAAGATATGAAGTAGACATGAAATAAAGCGTCTCATGGCGCTTTATTTCTGTTAGAATTCGCCAAAATTCAATCTAGGTAGTTACCTTGTTTACACAGTTCGATCTAAAATCGCCACTTACCAAAGCCCTGACCGCGTTATCGTTTACAAAAGCGACTGCGGTACAAGAAAAAGCCATACC
>JAWUVO010000123.1:0-14101 GCA_034112325.1 Bermanella sp.
AGACCAGTCTGCTCCTACTGGGGCAAATATACCGCCCTGACTAGGTGCTTCACTTGTAATAATTTTTACCCACTGCTTTAGGTCTGCACTGAAACCTGTGGCAGCGCGAGAGCGACCAAATACCGCTCCCGTATCGTCATAACGGCCACCTTGGGCTACCGCTTGACCATGTCCTTCTACATACGCCGCAAATACAACGCCTGTGTGATAATCAAAACCGCGTAGCTCTGCTAGGTCAATAAAGATATCAACCTCTGGAAAACGGGTTTGCAGCGCTGTACAAATTTGTTTTAAATTAGCTAGCGGTGAAGCAATTTGCGCCACGGCCGCTAAGTCTTGCGCTTGGTCTAGAATTTCAATACCGCCATTCAAGCTTAGCAAGCTTATAAAGGCCGCTTGAAGTTTTTGCTCGGGTACTTTTTCTGTTAGCAGCACACGATATTCAGTTACCGACTTGGTATTCAATGCATCAAATATCTGCGCTTCAGTATTACAGTCTAGTTTAGCCGCTGAAACTAACGCCTTATAGATTCCCACATGCCCTAAATCTAGATGTATTTTATCTAAGCCAGCGGCTTTTAGCGATGTAACCAATAGAGATAATGTTTCAATATCGGCACACGGTGCCGACTCACCAAATAACTCAGCACCAATTTGCATAGGCGCTCGACTGCTTAATAACGATTGGGCGCGGGTATGTAAAACTGGCCCGCAATAACATAGACGAGTAATCCCATCTTTTGCCCAGCTGTGAGCATCCATACGTGCCACTTGCGGGGTAATGTCAGCACTTACTCCCATCATACGGCCAGTTAACTGGTCGGTTACTTTAAAGGTAGACAAGTTTAAGTCGCTGCCAACACCTGTTAACAACGACTCTAAATATTCTAATTGTGGTGGTAAAACTAGATCGTAGCCCCAGCATGCATAAGTATCTAGCAGGGTGCGGCGCATAGCTTCTAATTGTTTTGCTTCTGGAGGTAAAAGTTCTTCTACACCGTCAGGCAATAACCAGCGATCGGCTTGGTTCATACTGAATTCGCTATTGTTTAAATTCATTCATCATCCGAGCGCTGTCTCTGCACGGCATTGTTTACATTTCTACATAAAAAAACCGAGAATGATCTCGGTTTAGGCAATTCTACACGGTTTTAATGGGAATCCCAAGGGGCATAGCTGAGTCATGGCCAGATTTTAATCAGTATTAAGCCCAACACGGCCGACAATTAACGGCTAGGCCTAAATAGACAAACTAGCCCTACCTTATAATTTGGATTTACGGGCATAAAAAAAGCCTGCCTAAATAAAGCAAGCTTTTAACACCTAATGTCTGAGCAGCCGTTTGTGACGACTGATCAGCAGTAGTTTTTGTCTAAGGCATTATTTGCCGCTAGATTTTTTCATGTACTTGAAGAAGTCGCTATCAGGCTTCAACAACAGTACGTCGTTAGAGCCATTAAAGGTTTCTTCGTAAGCTTTAAGCGAACGCGTAAAGGCATAAAACTCAGGATCACGGTTAAATGCTTTTGAGTAAATAGCGGCGGCTGTTGCATCACCACTACCTCGAGTTACTTCCGATTCTTTGTAAGCTTGCGCGACTAATACAGTCTTTTGGCGATCGGCATCAGCACGAATACCTTCGGCTAATTCTTTACCTTGCGAACGCTGTTCACGAGCTTCACGGTCACGCTCAGCCGACATACGACGGTAAACGTTTTCCATTAGATCTTCAGGTAAGTCGATACCTTTAACACGAGTATCTACTACTTCGATACCGTATTGGGATTGCGCCTGATCATTTAGAATTTTAGTCAAATGTGACATTAACTCATCACGCTCACCCGATACTACTTCTTGCACTGTTCTGTTAGCAAACTCAGCACGTAGGCCATCGTTTACTAGGTTAGCAAGTAGAGTTGCACCACGGTAACGGTCTCCGCCGTTAGTCGCTCGGTAGAACTGTAGAACGTTACTAATACGCCATTTAACAAAGCTATCAACCACCAAGAACTTTTTACCGGCTGTTAAAAAGCGCTCTGGGCGAGTATCAAGAGTCAATAAACGCGCATCAAACTTTTTAACTTCCTGCACAATATTAGTTGGCAGTTTAAAGTGTATGCCCGGTTGAATATCGTCAGTAACAATTTGACCAAATTCTAATTTAATAGCACGCTCAGTTTCGCTAACAATATAAACACTCGATAAGCCAATTAAGACTACGACTGCCGCAATGACACTTAATATCATAGTACGTGGGTTCATTATCTGCCCTCCCTACGAGTTGTCTGACGTTGACGCAATTCCTCTACTACTCTATCGGTAATACTGTCTATATCAGACGTACTATTTGCGTTTGAGCTAGAGCTAGAACTGTCGTTACGTGTACGGTTATTGTTTTCCATAATCTTATCAAGCGGCAAATACATCATATTATTACCACCCTCAACATCGACCATAACCTTACTTGCATTACCGTAAACTTTTGAAATGCTATCTAGGTATAAACGCTCACGGGTAACTCTAGGAGCTTTACGGTATTCGGTATGTAGTTTAACAAAACGATCAGCTTCACCTTCTGCTTGGGCAATTACTTGCTCTTTATATGCATTGGCTTCTTCTAACATACGCTGCGCTTTACCACGGGCTTCCGGCACAACCGAATTGGCATATGCGTCAGCTTCACTGGTGTAACGCTCTCTGTCTTGCTGTGCTTTGATTACATCATCAAATGCGGCCTGCAATTGTGGTGGCGCTGAAGCTTCTTTGATGTTTACTTTATCTATTTCGATACCCGTATTATATCTAGTCATATACTTTTGCAGACGGGTTTCAACGTTAGCCGCTAAAAGAGTACGACCACTGGTCAAGATAGGATCCATTTTAGTAGAACCTACTTCATGACGAAGCGCTGACTCGGCTGCGTGTGCAAGAGACTGCTCTGGGTTTTCAACACGAAGACTGAAAGCTACTGGGTCAACGACTCGGAATTGAACTTCCATAGCAACTTCAACTACGTTTTCATCTTTCGTTAGCATTAACTCTTTTAAAGATGCGCTACGTACTTTTGTTACGTTAACTTGTACAACAGTTTGAACCAACGGCATAACAAACTGCAAGCCAGGTTCTAACGTACGCTCGTACTTACCTAAGCTAAGTACAACACCACGCTGTTGTTCATCGATGGTATAAACCGATTTAAATAACAGCACACCAATAACAACAAGAATAATTATCCCAAAGATACCACCGGCACCAGAAGAGTTATTATCGCCGTCACCATTTGAACCGCTTGGTTTTTTACCGCCAAACATGCCGTTAAGCTTGTCCATTAGCTGCTTTAAGGCTTCGTCTAAATCAGGCGGTCCTTGATTACCACGATTATTATTACCCCAAGGGTCTTTATCGTTGTTTTTACCGCCACCAGGCTCATTCCAGGCCATATATGCTCCGTTACTTTTTAGTTTTATATAGGAATTAACGTTCTTTGTAATTTAATAATTTTATGACTGCCTTATATGTAAGGGCAGTACATGGATAATTCAATTACTTTTGCCAAAAATCTTTTTCTTTAGGTAAAAAACGCTCAGGATTCATACCCGCTCGGCTTAAGATCATTTGAAAATCGTCTCTTTCAATACGAATTTCTAACTTGAAGTTACCGTCTTCTAAATGTGTTTCACTCAATACTGCGTTCTGAGCATACAGTAAGGACCTCAATTGACCATCTTTTGGTTCAAGCTCAATAACGTCTTCGAACATAGTGGTGCTTAAAAGTTCTCCAATAGCTTGATTTACCAATTCTAAACCCTGCTTATCCATGGCACTTACCCAAACACGCCAAGGCAGCCCTTGTTCATCACGATCTATCTTAGTAGTGGCGCCAGGCACCATATCAATCTTGTTAAACACTTGCAGCGTTGGACGGTCTAGCGCTTCAATTTCGTCTAATACAATCTCAACTTGCTCCATATTTAACTGGCGATCGTCGTCGGCACAGTCAATTACGTGTAACAGTAAATCGGCTTCTTTGGTTTCCTGTAGCGTCGCTTTAAATGCTTCTACCAATTTGTGCGGTAAATGACGAATAAAGCCTACTGTATCGACCAGCACCACTGTTCCAATTCCGGGCACACTGGTGCGACGTAAAGTTGGATCTAGCGTGGCAAACAACTGATCTGCCGCATAAACATCTGCATTGGTAATGGCGTTAAATAAGGTTGATTTACCCGCGTTGGTGTAACCCACCAACGACACAGTTAAAGTTGACGAACGCTTGCGCGCGCGTCGGCTTTGATCACGCTGGGTCTGTACTTTTTTCAAACGCTTATTGATCAGCTTTTCGCGATCACGTAATAAGCGGCGATCGGCTTCAGACTGAGTTTCGCCAGTACCACGCATACCATAACCACCCTGCTGGCGATCTAAGTGAGACCAGCCATGAACAAGACGTGTTGCTTGGTATTGTAATTGCGCCATTTCTACTTGCAGCTTACCTTCGTGAGTACGAGCACGCTGGGCAAATATATCCAGTATTAGACCTGTACGATCAACCACACTGCATTTTAATTCGGCTTCTAAATTACGCTGCTGACTTGGGGATAAGGCGTGATTGAAAAGGACCAGTTCAGCTTCGTAAAACTCAATGGCTTCACGAACTTCTTCTAGCTTGCCTTTACCAATATAAATTCTAGGGTCGGGAGTTGTGCGGGTACCAGTAATCAACGCGAGGGTGTCTAACCCTGCACTTTTTACTAATTCTTCAAATTCGCGCGGATCTTCCTTTTCAGCGCCCTCTGGAAAATCGATGTGTACGAGAATTGCACCCTCACCGGAATCGGGACGTTCAAAAAACAAATTTAACCTCGATATGATAAATAGGTGAAAGCCTGCGCCCCCAAATGAATGGAAGAACAGGCATCACTAGACAAAGCAAATGGAAAGCGCTTTGTTTGATTAGGCGATTTCGCCCTCGTCTTCACCCATAGGTGCAAGACGAACATTGCGAGAAGGCACAACCGTAGAGATGGCATGCTTATAAACCATCTGACTAACAGTGTTCTTTAACACAATAACGAACTGGTCAAACGACTCAACCTGACCTTGCAGTTTGATGCCGTTTACCAAGAATATAGATACAGGAATACGCTCTTTACGAAGCGCATTTAAGTAAGGGTCTTGTAGAGAATGCCCTTTTGACATTGTTGTTTACTCCTAAAAGTTTGAGCCGAAGGCCCAAGCCCTATGCAAATGTGCGCGGACTATGCCACAACTATGGCCATAGATTCCACTAATTTCAAGGCAGAAGGCGCTAAGTTTTGGTATATATCAATAAGTTTTAAGCTTTTTGACTATTTGGACCAGAAAGTAATCAAAAATACGCTATGACAACGACATATATACAGCTTAATTGTAAGGCTATTATACGAATAACCACTCGACTTTAGGTGGCTATATAATTTGAATTATCAGGTATTAGATTTGAGATAATGCTTTAAATTAATATTTTGAGTTAATACTTCTAGCGCTTTATTTGTTCGCTCATTATCTAGGCTATCTAACCAATTAAGTGACTCCCAACCTCTTAGCCAAGTGAGCTGGCGCTTAGCCAGTTGCCTAGTTGCCACAATGCCTTTAAATATCATCTCGTCAAAGTCTATGCGATTCTCTAAAAAGTCCCACATTTGACGATACCCTACCGCTCTTACTGCCGGTAAGTCTTCTTTCAAATCGCCACGTCGATGCAAAGCTGTGACTTCTTCTACCAAGCCCTGCTCAATCATTTGATTAAAACGTATTTCAATTCGGTCATGCAGAACTTTGCGCTCCTGCGGGGCGATTGCAAATTGAATCACATTATATGGCAATGGCTGCTCTTGCTGCTCTTGCCAATGCTGGGTGAGTGTTTTACCCGACAGCAAAAATACTTCGTAAGCACGCTGTACCCGCTGAGGGTCGTTTGGATTTAACCGAGCAGCGGACTCAGGGTCAACCTTTTGCAACAACTCGTGAATATGATGCTTGCCATACTCCGTTACTAAAGCTTCAATATTTGCACGTATTTTTTCATCAGCATTAGGTAACTTAGCAGAGCCTTCTAATAAAAATTTAAAGTACAGCATGGTGCCACCCACTAACACAGGGATTTTTCCACGGGCGGTTATTTCGGCCATTAACCGTAAAGCATCGCTGCGAAAATTAGCAGCACTATAAGGCTCACTAGGGTCTCGAATATCAATTAAATGATGGGGATACTTGGCAAGTTCATCTGCTGTGGGCTTAGCTGTGCCTATATTCATTTGTTTATAGACAAGAGCGCTGTCTACACTAATAAGCTCGCAATTTAATCGATCAAAAAGTTCACAAGCTAAAGCGGTTTTACCTGAAGCGGTTGGCCCCATGATAAAAATTACTGGCGGTAGCGGGCTGTTAAATTCAGTCATTTTATAGCTACTGTCCACGCATAAATAATTTATCCAGCTCTTTCATTGAGAGCTGTGTCCAAGTGGGCCTGCCATGATTACATTGACCACTGCGCTCGGTTACTTCCATATCACGTAATAAGCCATTCATTTCAGGAACCGTAAGCTGACGATTAGCACGCACCGACCCATGACATGCCATGCTAGATAATACTTCGTTTCTAAACTCGGTCATGTGACGCGAGGCACCGTGCACTCTAAAATCTTCTAATACTTTAATGACTAAGGCTTCACTGTTTGAGTTGCGCAATAAAATAGGCATTTGGCGAATCACCAAACTTTCTGGCCCTAGGCGCTGCAAAGAAAACCCTAGTTTGGCGACTTCTTCCGCGTACTGTTCGGCCATATCGGCTTGCTGCGATGATACATTAATAGTTTCTGGCACTAATAATGGCTGCGATGGAATACCTTGCTCGTCGTAAGCGGTCTTTAAACGTTCATAGGTAATACGTTCGTGGGCTGCATGCATATCCACAATCACCATACCTAACTGATTTTGCGACAGAATATAAATACCGTGTAACTGCGCAATCGCATAACCTAAAGGAGGAATTTCTTGTGGCGCATTACTTTGCATTGCTGCTTCAGTTTGACCAATAGTTGAAGGTATTGGCACATTACCATTGGAGCCTCCATGCATAGAACCATAGGCGGCCATTTGATTGCGCACCTCGCCAGCCCCAGGATTTCCTGACTGGCCACTCCATGACTGCCCAGGCACTCCGGCAGCTAAACCTTGCCCACCTTGACCACTCAGCAACGCCATATTATTTTGGCCAGCGAACTCACCCGCTTGCACACCACTCACCTGACGTTCGGCTTGCAGCTGGGCTATTTGCCCCATTTGAAGTGAGGCATCTGACTCTGGTCGCACCGCACCCAACGCTTTGTGCAAAGTGCGGAATAAAAAATCATGAACTAAGCGTCCATCACGAAACCGTACCTCGTGCTTAGTTGGATGCACGTTCACATCCACCAGCGATGGATCAACTTCTAAATACAATACAAAGGCGCTATGACGACCATGGTAAAGCACATCTTTGTAAGCTTGGCGTATGGCATGCGCCACGAGCTTGTCGCGTACCACTCGACCGTTTACGAAAAAATACTGCATATCGGCCTGACTACGACTGAACGTTGGTAAACCAACCCAACCCCATAATTTTAACCCGGCACCTTCCATATCAATATGCACAGCTTCTTTCATAAACTGTGGACTTAATAGCGTTGCAACGCGTTTTTCTTGATCAAACTCGGAAGTACAGGGGCGCAAACTATGAATAACTTTTTGGTTATGTCGCAACTGAAACGCGACGTCGTAACGACTTAATGCCATACGCTTAACCACTTCTTCTAAGTGGCTAAATTCGGTTTTTTCAGTGCGTAAAAACTTTCGACGGGCAGGTGTATTAAAAAACAAATCACGCATTTCTACTGTTGTACCAACTGGATGAGCACAAGGCTTGGTTTCAGTGGCCATATCACGACCCTCTGCTGACACCTGCCATGCGTCGTCACAATCTTGCTCGTGGCTGCTTAAAACTAATCGTGAGACCGAAGCAATAGAGGCCAATGCTTCGCCACGAAAACCCAAACTCTTAACTGACTCTAAGTCGTCTAGCTCTTTTATTTTACTGGTAGCGTGGCGACTCAAAGAAAGTGGTAAATCACTTTTTTCGATACCAAAACCATTATCACGAATACGGATTAACTTGGTGCCACCTTGCTCAATATCCACTTCGATACGGGTAGCACCAGCGTCTAAACTGTTTTCAACAAGCTCTTTTACTACGTTAGCAGGACGCTCTACAACTTCACCAGCTGCAATTTGGTTGGCAAGGCGTGGGCTTAATACTTCGATTCTTTTCATAAATTATTTTTAGTCAATTGTTTTATGATGCTGGTACTTTGATCACTTGACCAACTCGTAAAGATGAGGATTTTAGCCCATTTAGTTTTTTCAAACTGTTCATGCTGGTGTCATGACGCAAAGCGATCATAGACAAGGTGTCACCTGGCGCAATAACATAGCGCTTTAAATTATTATCTTTATTTTTAATACTGGCTAAATAGGTTCCCGGTGGTGGTGACTGCTGAAAATACTCTCGAATGCCAGTAAAAATAGCACGGGCCATTTGCTTTTGATAAGCCGAGGTTTTTAACTTACGGGCCTCACCTGGATTAGATAAAAACCCCGTTTCAATTAACAACGAAGGTATATCGGGAGATTTTAATACCGCAAACCCCGCTTGCTCAACTCTGCGCTTATGTAACTTAGACACACCACCCATGCTATTCAATATTGTTTGACCAATGCCCAGGCTCATTCCTAAGCTTGCTGTCATTGATAAATCTAACAGCACGCCAGCCAATACATCATCTTTATCATCGAGACTTAACGCTCCCACACCGCCAATCAAATCTGATGAGTTTTCTTTGTCGGCTAACCAACGAGCAGCTTCACTGGTAGCCCCCCTTTTTGATAGCGCAAATACCGAACTACCTTTGGCTCTTGGGCTACTAAAAGCATCTGCGTGAATTGAAATAAATAAATCTGCGTTAGCTTCTCGGGCGCGCTTAGTTCGGTCTCTAAGTCCCACATAATAATCACCAGTACGAATTAAAGCGGCCTGAAAACCTTTCTCTCTAATTAAGTATTGCTCTAACTTTTTCGCGATAGACAGCACTACTTTTTTCTCATAAACGCCGCCGTGGCCGATTGCGCCAGGGTCTTCACCACCATGACCTGCATCAATAGCTACTATAATATCGCGCATACCCGTGGTGGCTTTTATAGCATCAATTATCGGCTTGCTGACCACTGCAGGTTTTAACAGCTGATTTTTTGGGTATAGGTCAATCACCAAACGATGCTTGTATTGATTATTTGGTACAAGCGGAAAACTTTTAACCTCGACTGGTTCACGCAGATCTAGCACCACACGAAGACTTGTTTTATCACGGGTTCCCCAACGAATTATTTTTACTGGGCCTGTGGAAGTGGGCAGGCCTTTAATTGCCGTTAGCATTTTACTGTTATCTATGTCGATAACGAGGCGATCAGGAGACCTCAAAGAGAAAATTCGATGCTCGGCAGCGCTGTCTAAATCAAACACCAAACGTGAACTTTCTGGGGCGTGCCAAAGCCTTATACCTTCCACATCTGCAAAAGCCATTACCTGAAATGCCATCGCCAACACGATTAATACTAGACGCACACTATAATCTTTTTATTGTTAGTCACTTTTACACTCATTTTTTACCACGAACCATAAAGGTCGATATTAATTATTTGCTATCCACTTACCTAGCTGGTTATTACCCTGCTCAGTTAATGCTGCGACTTCTAATTTGCGTCCTTGTTCCCACTGGGTAATCTCAAACTCTATATCGGCTTGAGGCAATATTCCGTAGCCTTTTTCTGGCCACTCAATAAAACAGACTGAATCACTGGTGAAATAATCTCGGACCCCCATAAACTCTAACTCTTCCGGGTCTGCTAAACGATACAAATCAAAGTGGTACACCCTTAGGTTACCAAGCTCGTAGGGTTCTACCAAGGTATAGGTAGGACTTTTTACATTGCCGTTATGGCCCATAGACTGAATGAAACCTCTTGCGAGAGTGGTTTTGCCCATCCCCAGGTCACCGTTTAGATGTATTACCAGGCCGCCACCCACACTTTTAGCCATTTGCTGGGACCATGCGAGCATGGCGCTTTCATCTATGAAATTTAAAGATTGAGACAGCATTACTTCAATAAACCCCTAATACTATTATTCGCATATGATGCCCTTATTTACCAAGACAAGCATTATTCTGCCTTGACGGCATGCCTTCTATATAAAAGTTGCGTAGAATTGACACTATTATACGCAACTAGCAACTTTCATGACATCCATAAACTTAACTTCCTCGGACCTAGAGTCCCTTGCCCACAAAATTAAAGAGTGGGGCAAAGAACTTGGGTTTTCTCAGGTGGGAATTACCGATGTGGATCTTGGTGAGCATGGCCTGCGTTTACAGGAGTGGTTAAAAAAGCAGTATCATGGCGAAATGGCTTATATGGCTGATCATGGTGACAAGCGTTATCGTCCAGATAATTTGGTTCCTGGTACGCTACGAATTTTAACGGTACGCATGGACTACATGGCACCCGATGTACAAACGCTAGAAATTCTCCACAACCCAAACCAAGCTTACATAAGTCGATATGCACTGGGCCGTGACTACCATAAATTAATGCGCAAGCGCTTGACCCAATTAGGCAAAAAAATTCAACAGACAATAGACGCGCTTGACCTATCGGTAAGCTACCGAGCATTTGTAGACAGCGCGCCAGTTTTAGAAAGAGGCTTGGCACAAAAATCAGGGCAAGGGTGGATTGGTAAAAACGCGATGCTCATCAACCCCAAGGCAGGCAGCTATTTTTTCTTGGGCGAACTGTTTACCGACCTACCTTTACCTATAGACCCTCCATATAACGACATGAATTGCGGCAGCTGCACCGATTGCATTACTGCATGCCCTACTGGGGCCATCGTAGACAATCACATAGTCGATGGGCGCAAATGTATTTCATATTTAACTATCGAACTAAAAACAGCTATTCCCGTTGAATTGCGCAGTAAAATGGGTAATCGAATTTTTGGCTGTGATGACTGTCAACTTTGCTGCCCTTGGAATAAATTTACCCATGCCAGCAAAGAAAAAGATTTTACTCCAAGGCATCAATTAGATACTGCTACATTATTAGATTTATTTGACTGGGACGAAAAGACTTTTTTATCAAAAACTGAAGGAACCCCAATTCGCCGAGCTGGTCACGAACGCTGGATTCGTAACATTGCAGTAGCGCTGGGCAATGCACCTTATTCACCACAAATTAACACTGCTTTAAACAGTAAATTAGAAATGGATTCGTCGCTAATTAAAGAACATGTGAAATGGGCGTTGGAACAACAAGCTATAAAGGAAGACCTATAACATGCGCCTTGATAAATTTTTATGCGAAACCCAAGGAGTAAGCCGTTCGATTGCTGGCAACATGGTAAAAAAAGGCCGTGTATCCATCAATGAAAAAAGAGCGGCCAGTCCTTCATTAAAAATTAAACCTAATGAAGACAATATAGCCCTGGACGGTAAAGCTATTAATGGGGCAACTGGCTTTCGATATTTCATGATGCACAAACCCGAAGGCGTTGTATGCGCCAATCAAGACAGTGAACACCCTATTGTATTTGACCTAATGAAAGCCACAATTAACTTGCAAACATTGCATACGGTAGGCCGTTTAGATATCGACACTACTGGCTTGTTATTTATTACTGACGACGGCCAATGGTCCCACACTCTCACTTCGCCAAAACACCAACACGACAAAACGTATCGCACTTGGTTAGCCGAACCGCTAATTGAAGACGCTGAGACACGTTGCCAAAATGGAATGCTGTTGCACAACGAAATGCACCAGACAAAACCTGCCAAGTTAAGCCGTATAACAAATACCGAAGTTTTATTAACCATTTCCGAAGGGCGCTATCATCAGGTTAAACGCATGTTTGCGGCGCTAGGAAATCGTGTCATTAAATTACACCGCGAAGAAATTTCTGGCGTGGCACTGGATACCAACCTGCAACTTGGCGAATACAGAGAACTAACCACACAAGAAAAAAAGTTATTAGGCATAGCAGACGTGAACTAGATCAAAAAAACTAGACCATAACTAATACTTTATTATTAGATATCACTGTTTAACTGACACCCAAAAAATCATCAAAATAAACCTATGATACCTTGCGGTTTTGTCGAGGCTGTTCCTCGCATTTCCAGAGGTTCACTCATGACTTCAGCATTTGAGTTTATACTTTACAGTCTTGCTATCACCGGCTGCTGCTTAATAATTGACTCTTGCATAATGGCTTTTCTTAATAGGAATCCTAATAGCCAGCATAATGCTGAACGCAGCCATTACTTGTTAAGTATATTGTCCGTAGCGGTATATCTCGTTGCCTATCAAGCTGATAGTGAAACCTTTCGCAACATTTGGATGCAGGTATTATTTGGCCTGTACTTGTTTGACCTATCTATTATTGCCCGTGATTGGAGCCAACTTAAACCAAGCTATCGAACTTTTTACAGTGTTCATCATGCTGCTAGCCTAGGGTTATTCTTTGTTTGGTATCACACTTTCATACCCTTTACCGATGCTATGGCATTAGGTGGGCTACTATGGGTAAGCAGTGACATATGGCGCTGGGCGGAACAGTATTGGCGATTAAGTGGAGGCGTTAGCACCAGTAAATTACGTGACATTGTTTGGTATGCCGAGCGCAGCCATCGACTTCTTGCGTATGGAATTTATATGTGGGTATTGGACTTTTCGTTTAACCACACCGCTGAAATGATCCTGTTAGGTAGTGGTATCTTGATGGATATTATCGACACCTACTTCCAGCAAAACGCGCGAAGCGCTTATAAGTTTAAACAGCAAGCGGTGACATTAGAAGGCAATAAAGAGTCACTTGATGACGCTATTATTAACACAAAAAAAGCAGCATAGCTGATAGACTAAGCTTACTAATTAGTCACTGTATGGTTGTGCGGTTAATATGAAAAAAATTGCTATTTTTTCTGATGTACAAAATATTTATTACACCACGCGTGAAATGCATGGTCGTCCGTTTAATTATAAAAAGCTGTGGTCCGATTTAAGTAAAGAAGGTGAAATTACCCATGCCTATGCTTATGCCATTGACCGTGGCATGGACAGTCAAATTAAGTTTCAAGATGCCCTGCGCAACATAGGTTTTGAAGTTAAGCTAAAGCCCTTTATTCAGCGTCGCGATGGTAGTGCAAAAGGTGATTGGGATGTGGGCATTGCTATAGACGTAATGGAAACAGCTCCTGAGGTAGATCTAGTTGTACTGTTAAGTGGCGATGGTGATTTTGCTATCTTGCTAGAAAAAATACGCGACAAATATAAGGTAAAAAGCAAAGTCTATGGCGTAGAATTTTTAACAGCCAACGGACTAGTCAATAGTTGCGATGAGTTTGTAAATATAGAAAAAGATATGTTGCTGTAAAATCAGTATGCGAAGGTTTTATTAAGCATGTCAGTTTTACTCGCAGGGTCTGTGTTACAGCTGTTGGGCTGATAACCTTTTACATTAACATCAGAACAAGCCTCACAGCTGTTTGCATAGGTTGCATTTATAGCTTCAGTCTCGCTATTCTTTAATCCACATACTGGGCGATACTCTCTAGTACAGATTACTGGCCTTGGGGTTTTACAGGCAATTACTGGGATTGATTTTATAATTGCTAAGTTTAATAGGTCATTAGATGTTACGTCTTTAGTAGAGCAAGCCGCTAAAAAGAAAGTAATAAAAAGTAAAAAAGATATTTTAGTTAACGACATATTATAACTACCAAAATTAAGAAAATCACATAAACAATATAAACTATAACAACAACGTGGATACTATATAACACACCAGCTAGAAGGTAATAGGGCTAGGTCACATAAGTCATTATTTATAGTTTAAGCAAACTGCTTACACCTCAAGCCAGAAAGTAACAGGGCCATCGTTAAGCAAGTTTACTTGCATATCTGCACCAAA
>JAWUVO010000124.1:0-7098 GCA_034112325.1 Bermanella sp.
TTATCTAGTTCGATACCTACCCAGTGGATGCGCGAAGAGAATTCTTTCCATTCATTATCGTCCATTTTTGCACCATAATGAAGCAACCACTTCACATGCCCTAGATATTCAGATTCTGATTGCTTTGGTCGGGTAACTGCCCAAAATCGACCCTCTTTATTCAGCCGACCATCTTTGTGTAAAATGTATAAAGCAGGCAGTAATTTGCGGTGGGACAAATCCCCACCCGCGCCAAACAGTAATAGGTTAAAAGGCTCGGTGATGTCTAGCATACTTGCGATTATCCCTGTTAAAATTACTTTAAAAATGGTGTGTTCCAGTATTGTTCAACAGGTCAATGATTACTACCTAAAGACCCTGAAAATATACCAATTGCGTTGAATAAGGTATTTGCTGCACATAACATGCCCACCTACTGGTATGGATTTCGCAATACGATTGTCATATGTGTTAGTTATACATAAATAATAAACTAAATAAGGGCTCCATAATGATCAATAAATGTTTATTCCCAGTAGCAGGTTACGGTACACGATTTTTGCCAGCCACTAAATCTATGCCTAAAGAAATGCTGCCTATTGTAAACAAGCCACTTGTGCAATACGGAGTAGAAGAAGCCGTTGAAGCTGGCTTAAATGATATTGGCTTTGTAACGGGTCGGGGGAAACGACCAATTGTTGATCACTTTGATATTAATTACGAATTAGAAAAAGAAATAGCTGGTAGCGGCAAAGAAGCTTTACTTAGCCAAGTTTCAAACTTAATTGAAAACAACGACTTTAGCTTTACCCGTCAAGTGCACATGAAAGGTCTTGGACATGCAATTCTTTCTGGTAGAAATCTAATGGGCGATAACCCTTTTGCAGTAGTGCTTGCCGATGATTTATGTATTGCTGACGAAGGTGATATTGGTGTACTAGCGCAAATGGCTAAGATATTTGATCAATTTCGCTGTTCTATCGTGGCTATTCAAGAAGTCCCTGATGACGAGGTTCATAAGTATGGTGTCATTGCCGGCGATGACTTAGGCAATGGCTTATACCGTGTACATGATATGGTTGAAAAACCATCAAAAGAAGATGCTCCAAGTAATCTTGCAATTATTGGCCGCTATATCCTTACACCAGATATATTTGGTAAGATAGAATCTACCGAGCCCGGTAAAAATGGTGAGATTCAAATTACCGACGCGCTATTAAAACAGGCTAAAGAAGGCTGTGTAATAGCGTTTAAATTCCGAGGCAAACGCTTTGACTGTGGATCGATTGATGGATTTGTTGAAGCTACAAATTATGTTTACGAAAATATTTATAAAAAGGGAAAATAATTAATATGAGCCAACTGAGCTGTTTTAAAGCCTATGATGTACGTGGCCGCCTTCCCGACCAGTTAAATGATGAAATTGCTTATCGTATTGGACGCGCCTATGGCGAATACTTAAAGCCTAAGACAATTGTAGTTGGCTATGATATTCGCTTAACAAGTTTAGAGCTAAGCCGCTGTGTTATCCAAGGATTAACCGATGCGGGCGCCGATGTAATCGATATTGGTGAATGCGGTACCGAAGAAATTTACTTTGCCACCAGCCATTTAAAAGCCGATGGCGGTATTTGTATAACGGCCAGCCATAATCCAAAAGATTATAATGGTATGAAGTTTGTGCGTGAAGACTCTAAACCTATTAGTGGAGACACTGGGTTAAAAGACATTCAAATATTAGCTGAAGAAAATAACTTTTCAGCTGTGACTCATAAAGGCAAGGTAACAAAACAAGATACTCGCCCTCCTTACATTGAGCATTTATTAACATATGTGAATGCGGCTCAGCTAAAGCCTCTTAACATCGTTTGTAATGCAGGTAATGGCGGTGCTGGTGCTGTGATTGACGCCATTGAAGGTTCGTTACCTTTTAATTGGACAAAAGTGCATCACAACCCAGACGGTAACTTCCCTCATGGTGTGCCAAACCCATTGATAGAAGAAAATCGTCCACCTACTATCAAAGCTATTAAAGAAACAAAAGCTGATTTAGGCATTGCATGGGACGGTGATTTTGATCGCTGTTTCTTCTTTGACGAAACGGGTGAGTTTATCGAGGGTTATTATATTGTAGGTTTGCTGGCAGAAGCATTTCTTAAAAAGAAAAGCGGTGAAAAAGTGGTTCACGACCCACGCTTAATTTGGAACACTATTGCAATAGCTGAAGAATTTGATGGTGAAGCGATTGAAAGCAAAACTGGTCATGCCTTCATTAAAGAACGTATGCGCTTAGAAGACGCTGTTTACGGTGGTGAAATGAGTGCTCACCATTATTTCAGAGACTTTTTCTATTGCGACAGTGGCATGATTCCTTGGTTATTAGTAGCTGAGTTAATTAGTACCACTGGTAAACCTTTATCACTATTGGTTAAAGAACGCACAGCTAATTTTCCATGCAGCGGTGAGATTAACTCAACACTAAAAAATCCTAAAAAAGTAATCGCTGGCATCACCAGCAGCTACAGCGAAAGTGCTGTTAGCATTAATCATACTGACGGTATTAGCATTAATTTTGAGCAATGGCGCTTTAACTTACGCTCGTCAAATACTGAACCGGTTGTGCGCTTAAACGTAGAATCAAAAGGTGATAAGGCGTTAATGGAAGTTAAAACTAAAGAGTTGCTAGATAAGATCGCAGAACTAGACGACTAATAATAAAAAATGTAAAGCACATAAAAAACCACTCAACTGTTATTACAGATGAGTGGTTTTTTTAGGTCTGAATTAGGTAATTAATAATACTCTAAAAGCTTAAGCCAGTTTTTTGAAGGACTGTGAATTATAAGGGTAAGTAATATTCAACAGAAAAACAAATACCGCGGCACTTTCAAATAATTCACTCGAACGACCAACGTCTTTAATTAGAACCTCGGCTACTATCGCCACCGACACCCAAGCTGCTACATGATGCCATTGTGCAATTGGCACCGCGAAATATTCACAAAAAGCTTTAAACTTATCGCTACGACGATACGCAAACGAAAATATAAATAAGTAAGTTAATAAAGTTAAACCTAAAAGTGCACTGAAAATAACTTTATTTACCTTTGTACCATTAACCACTAAATTATGAAGATTGGTTTCAGCTTGTGCATTATTTTGTTTGAACCATTCAGAACTTTCAACATTAAAAATACGCTGCCCCCAAGAAATCTCTTCACCTGCACCAAATAATGTAAACACAGTAAGGAATGACCAGACGCCAATAAATGCCCAATTTTTTTGTGACTTTAAAATGAAAACTCGGTTAGCACATACAATAAATGCAAGTACTAAACCCAATACCGTTAACCATTCAATGGGGCCATCTTCTTTTGCAACGACTGTTGTAAAGTATATGGGGTCAATCATGGCAATAGCTGCACCAATAATTAGATACAAGCCAATTAACGGAAAAGCGATTCTTTCAATTGGGTTTAATGTTTTAAACATGATTAAACAACCTATTTTTAACCTTAGAATAAATAATTTTAACGGCCAGTTTAAAATAACTAAACAAGCAAATGAGCATTACGATTGGATCTAACATGTAAACCCACAAATTTTGGCTGGCATAAAGGTTTAAGTTATAGCTTATAAAGACTAACGCTATGTATATCGCTATGAATGTTTGCTTTGTATACCAAGCTAAAATAGCGACTGCGGCTAAACCTATTACTAAGTAATTAAACCCTGCTTCGCTGGGAAAACCTAAAGAGAATAAATCATATTGACTAGCACCTAAGCTACTTGGAAATAAAATCGCTGACATCAGTAATATTAATATTTTAAAGCTATGACTAATAACAATTGGCTTTGGGCGCATGCTAGATAAAATATGACAAAAGCAAAGCAAAATTGTCGCCAGACTTAAATCAGCAAAGTAACCACGACTAAACTCAATTACTGTCCAGTCTTTAATTGGCAAAACAATCACAATAGCGGCTAATAAATACGCAGCAGGCCAGTATTGCTTCCAACGCCTTACCTGAAAAATAGTTAGTAATAACGCCATCAGCATAATGCCATGACCTAATAATGCAAATAGGCCGTCATTTGCTAGAGTACTGATAATTCCAGTATTAATCATAACAGCGCCTCCAACCAAGCTTGGTTAAAGCTGATATGTTTTATTAACTTACGGTCTACGGTATACATTAAATGATATTCACCATTTACTGCCTTTAATACCCATGGATAACTATATTTAGCAGAAATAGATTTATCTAATTCAGAGTTTTCAAAGTAATGCAGTGTGCGCCAATCTTGACCATTATTTTCAGAAACAGCCAAGGCTAAATTATTGCGTGAATGCTCTACGTCGCGGGTACTATCGTTAAAGACTATCCAGCTACGTTGCTCGCTGTCATCAAAGCCATACACGGCTGAGTTAGGATTTTTTACATCTAAGACTTTATAAGGTGACCAGCTTTTGCCACCATTTTTAGTTTCGGTAAAATGCAGCCGTTGAATTTCATGCCCACTATCTCTAATTAAAGCGATAGCATGACTAGAGCTTTTTACAATTACTGATGGCTGAATAGTATTAGTGCCCGAAGTCATGCGATATTGATTAATGACCTCGCCTTCAATATTAACTCTTACCATTTCGCTGAACTCGCCCTTCAACTCATGGTATGCGGTAATACCAATAGTACCGTCGGTATAAATCACTGCATCATTTTTAACCAATGTACTTATATTTAAAAATGGTGATGTTATGAGACGTTTTGAGTTATGCCATGACTGGCCATCGTCATACGATACAACCATATTTAGACGACTAGTAGCCCAGCCTGCCATAGATACCGAAACATAGATCAACACAAGCGGGCCTTGTGGATGCTTGATAAGGACCGGATTGCCAACCTTTTTAACATAGCGATTTAAACTATTGGCCGCGTCATATCGGTCCAACACCTTTTTAGCGGGACTCCAAACTTGTGAAGACGGATCCAGCGTAGCGCTATACAAAGCTACGTCAACATGACCTTCGCGAGTACCGCCATACCACATAGCCAATAACTGACCATTATCTAATTGCACAGCTGTAGCACTATGAACCGTTGGAGTTTGGCCCTGTATCACGACATTTTCTTGGTAAATGGGAGGCATTGTAGAATCGCTAATATACATACTATTAGCAGTTGAATAGTAAAACGAAGGCTCTGGGTATTTAGCTGATTGCAAGGTGAAAAAAGTCCCTAAAACAATCACCACTGGTAACGTATATTTTTTAAGATGTTGGATCACAAAAATACCTTATATTTATTGAGCGCTATTATCCAGCGGTTCGACACTGGCTGCAAGTTGAAACAAGTTTAAAACCATATGAACACTGTCGAAATACCACTTAACAGGAAGTTAACTGTTAATCACCCCTAATCTTGGAACAGTGATTACTTTAAACCCACCTATGATCAAATAGTTTAATCTTTTATTATCATCTCAGCTAAAATAAATTATGGCATTAAATAGCACCAACTCTGAGATATTCAGACATAGTAAAAACTAATTAAAACAAAAAAGAGAAAACCTATGAGCAGTAACATCTTGTTTCAACCCTTGAAACTGTCAAAACTTGAATTGAAAAACCGTATAGTCATGGCGCCCATGACACGTAATTTCTCACCTGACAATATACCGGCTCAAAACTCTATTGATTACTACCGCAGCCGAGCAGAAGGCGGAGTAGGTTTAATTCTCACTGAAGGCACCTGCATTGACCATATTGCAGCCAGCGGTTATCCAAATGTTCCTTATATGTATGGCGAAGCCCGTTTAGCTGGCTGGAAAAAAGTAGTTGAAGCTGTACATAATGCTGGTGGAAAGATTGCTCCACAGTTATGGCACTGCGGCGGCGCACGTAAAGCAGGCGTAATGCCAGAAGGCGATGTTCCTGGTTACACCCCATCAGGCATGTTTGTAGCGGGCAAAGTAAACCGTCATGTTATGACAACAGAAGACATTAACGATGTAATTGCGGCTTTTGCAAAAGGCGCTGCCGATGCGAAAGAAATAGGATTTGATGCCATTGAACTGCATGGTGCTCATGGCTACCTAATTGACCAATTCTTTTGGGAAGGCACCAACCAACGTGAAGATGAATACGGCGGCTCAATGGAAAACCGCAGCCGTTTTGCCATCAATATAATTAAAGCTTGTCGTAAAGCTGTTGGCCCAGACTTTCCAATCATATTACGTTTCTCTCAATGGAAACAGCAAGACTACACTGCACGTTTATGCCAAACACCAGAAGAACTAGAGCAATTTCTAATACCATTAAGCGAAGCTGGGGTAGATATTTTCCATTGTTCACAGCGCCGTTTCTGGGAAGCTGAATTTGAAGGCAGTGAATTAAACCTAGCTGGCTGGACACAAAAAATTACTGGTAAACCTGCTATTACCGTTGGAAGTGTGGGCCTAGATGCTGACTTTATGCCTAAGCCAGGCGAAGCTACTTTCCGAGAAGCCGAAACTGCTGGTCTAGATCAATTAATCGCTAAAATGGATAATAAAGAATTTGACCTAGTGGCCGTTGGTCGTGCTCTGATATCTAATCCAGACTGGGTAAATCTAGTTTCGCAAGATAAATCAGATCAAATTAAAGCCTTTAAGAAAGAGGACTTAATGACACTGGTTTAAAAAGCTAGAGTATTAAAGTTTAGAAGTATTAAAGCCTTGAGGATAAAACCTTAAGGTTTTTTTTGCTTTGGGTTTCGCGCACAGTGTGCCCTCCTACATTTGTTTTGTAATCTGCGATCGTTCACGGGGTGAACTCCTACATTTTTCTGCCTTGCTTTAATACAAGCTGCTGTGACAACTTATTCGCTTGTAAGCAAGCTCCAACTATTTTTATTTAAAGCGATATGGTTGGAGCCTGCTTGCAGGCGAATTTGTTAATTTAGATCGGGCACAGTGTCCCTTCCACCTTTATTACGGGCAAGAAAAAACCCCAACCGAGCTAACGATTGGGGTTTTAGGTGTTAAAGCTTGACGATGACCTACTTTCACATGGGGAGACCCCACACTATCATCGGCGATGCTGCGTTTCACTTCTGAGTTCGGTATGGGGTCAGG
>JAWUVO010000125.1:0-61939 GCA_034112325.1 Bermanella sp.
ACTCACTTTCTCAAAATATGAAGTCCACTGCTCTGTGGTTATTTCTGCCAAAGTGTAAGGCTTAAATTCTGTCCCCAACGCCCCCATTGAGAAAAACATTAATAGTACTGCGATAGTCTTCTTCATCTATTCACCTAACGCTTAAAGCATGGGAGCGGCTTTTTCGCGTCCAATGCCTTTACTTGTTAAAATTTGTTTACTCTCCAAATTCTTCATCAGTCCTACCGAAATTGTATTCATGGAGATTCGTTTCTTCATAAGTTAATATCAAATTCTCTGCGAAATAATTAAAGCAAATTATGGGATTAAATGACTTGCCGTCTACTTATATTTTCCCTTGATTATAATGCATGGATAAATCGAAAGTGAAATCGCCAATTATATCTTTTGCTGAGTCACCGACTGATTAAGGAAAATGGCCACTAATTCGTAGCTCCACTTATATCGGTATGATTTACGCAATTTCCTTTCCTAATTTCGCAGAAAACTTCAATTAGATTTTTTGCCCTGTTTACTCCAAAACCGCCTGTAACATCCTGTGTTATTTGCACACGGACATACACCGTATACAGAGGTAAATCATCGAATATGTAAATGCCAGCTATCATATTCCACTCATTGGAACCTACACCGAGTCCATGACTATAGGTAGATTTTGGATCCAAATAAAACAGACCTCGCTCTGCAATTATCACACTATTGTTATTTGGACTTTTTAATATTGTGAAGCCGGCATCTTTGACTATTACAGAGAAAGTATTACGTATAGCCTCTATTTCAAGACCTTCAACCTCAACTAGATATTCATTCTCTCCTTTCCATGTCATGAACCAGCCAGAATCAGTATCTATATTTTTCTTAATTGTAGTTAGATCCATTTCAGCTATATTACTCTTAAAGCTTTCCATGTCCGTAATAGCGACACATCCACCCAAATAAATAGCACATAAAATAATCAAGATGTTTTTCATTTACGTTACTGCCTTTTAACATTTTATTCATGCGCATGCGCGTTTTTGCAGTTTTGAAAAATGGAAGGAAATCGTCTGAAAGCTTTGCCCTATCTGGGCTGTAGACCAAAATCCATTTCGGTATCTCTGGAAAAACGCGCATGCGCGGTATTGTCGAAATTGCGGGGTCTCGCAATCACCTTTTTGTATTTTGTAATCCTTTGATTCTGCACGATTATTTGAAGCTGTGCCAGACAAAACACGCACTTTTAGCCTATTTCGGGGACAAACCACGCATATTTTTCTTGATCTTTATTAAATGGTACTGTTTATTTATACAGTATTTTTACTGCGAGGGTTTATCGATGTCAAAAAGTCCTTTTTTAAATCAAATCCGCGAAACTATGCGAATGCGGGGTTACAGTATTAGAACGGAAAAAACCTATATTGGCTGGATTAAGCACTATATTCGCTATCATGGCCGCCAACATCCTTCGGCTCTAAACGCCGAGCATGTAAAAGACTTTTTATCGTATTTGGCTAATAGTCGAAATGTGGCCATTAATACTCAAAAGACGGCACTCAATGCTTTGGCTTTTTTATACAATCAAATATTGAAGCAGCCATTTGGTGATTTAGAGTTTCAATATGCCAAGCAGGGACGTCGTATTCCTATTGTGCTTAACGTTACTGAAGTGAGCGCCATCTTGGGTAACATGAACGATAGAAATACTCTTTTATTTTCAATCTTATACGGTTCTGGTTTACGCATAACTGAATGCCTAAGATTGCGCATTCAGGATATCGATTTTGACCGCAATAGTTTGGTGGTCCGAAATGGAAAAGGAAACAAAGATAGGGTTACTCTACTTAGTCGTTCATTGGTTGAATCTATTAAAGCTCAAATCACAATCAGTTTAGAAGCGCAAAGCAAAGATAATCTAAAGGGTATTGGCCCTTCATTACCTCATTTACTTGGTAAGAAGTACCCGTCTGCTTATCGGAAAAGCGGTTGGATGTTCTTATTCCCTTCGACCGCAGTGTGTGTACATCCTTATACGGGGATTCTGTGTCGTCACCATCTTCACGATTCAGTTCCACGTAAGGCCTTAGGGCAGGCGGTTAAAAAGAGTGGTTTATTCGGCAAGAAAATTGGCTGCCATACTTTTCGGCATTCGTTTGCTACCGAATTACTTAAAAGTGGCCAGGATATAAGAACGGTCCAAGAGTTATTAGGCCATAAAGATGTTTCTACCACTCAAATTTATACCCATGTACTTGGAGAGCACTTTGCGGGCACCAGTAGCCCAGTGGATATGATGAACAAGGTTACATAGAATGATATTAATTAAAGACACATGGAGACACCGTATATAACTAATCGGTGGCTAGTAACAATCCTAAACATAACATCCACATCGCCAAGTAAGCTGGCGTAAGTTTAAAGGTGAAGTCCTCATTTTCTTTTGGTCGACCGACCCTTTCTATATGTATTTTTTTTACCGGCCCCTTTAAGGGCGCTAAAGCTCACGTTGCTTACTTCATTAATTAGCTGTTTAAGATTCTCAGTAAGAGGGGACATAAATTGTTCATATTTCATATTTTTTTCGCTAATAGCTTCCAGTTGCGCTTCCCAATGTGCGGTCATGTCAGGTAATACAAGCTTTTTAGGTAGGCTGTTAACTAAATGCCGACCAACACTGGTTGAAATAATTTCTTTACCTTTACGGCTTAAGTACTGACGCTTAAATAGTAATTCAATAATCCCTGCGCGGGTGGCTTCTGTGCCAAGCCCGTCTGTTTCTCTAAGTACTTTTTTTATCTCTGGGTCTGACACATATCTAGAAATTCCTGTCATGGCAGACAGTAATGTGGCGTCTGTAAACGGTTTGGGAGGGCTGGTTTGTTTTTCATCAAGCTTTCCATTTACACAGTTTACTTGCTCTCCTTTAGTAACATTAGGTAGGTGTTTACTTGAATGCTCAGCGCCTTTTTCGTTTTCTTTTGTATGTTTTATTGAAAATAATGACTTCCAGCCTTCAGAAAGTACTTGTTTTTGTCTTGCTACAAACAAGCCACCACAGAGTGTGCTATCAATTTGTTTTTCGGCATATTCAAACGCAGGATAGAATTGAATAATGTATTGACGTGCCACTAACTCATAAATATTAAGCTCGTCTTTACTTAGGCGGCTAGCCTCCATTGATCTTGAGGTAGGAATTATTGCATGGTGAGCGCTTACCTTAGAATCATTCCAGGCTTTACTTTTTATGGTTAAGTCTGCATGTGCTACTGCGCTTATTAATGCTGGGCAGGTATTTGAAATCGATTGCATGACGTTTGATTTTTCATTCAAATGCCCATTGGGTAAATACCGGCAGTCAGAACGAGGGTAGGTGAGTAGTTTATGCTGTTCATACAGTTTTTGGCATATATCAAGGGTTTGCTGTGCGCTTAAATTAAAACGCTTTGCGGCATCAATTTGAAGAGACGAAAGATTATAGGGTAAAGGTGCAGGTTGTTTCTTTTTATCCGTTTTTACAGCGGTTACCGTTCCAAACTGATTATTAACTTTATTTAATACTGTTTCAGCCAGCTTTTTAGAAATGACTCTGCCATCCTCGTCCATATACGGTTCGCAAGACTCGCTGGGTTTCCATTTAGCTGTAAACTGTTCTCCCTGAATGGTTTTAAGTGTTATGAATACTTCAAAAAAAGGTTTAGTGATAAAGTTTTCAATTTCTTTATCCCTATGGGCCACTAATCCTAGTATGGGCGTTTGCACTCTACCCACTGACAGTACACCGTTGTAGCCTGACATTTGTCCTTGTAAAGTACATAGGCGAGTCATATTAATGCCGTATAACCAGTCGGCCCTAGCTCTTGCTAACGCTGAAGTGGCCAGAGGGATAAAGTCAGTATTATTACGAAGATCATTAAGTGATTTTTGTATGGCAGCAGGGTTCATATCATTAATCAGGCAGCGTTTGGTATTGTGACGCTTTAGTTTTGATACGCCGCAATAATTAATTACCTCATCAACCAAAATTTGACCAACCCGATCGGGGTCACCCATGTTGACAAGTGTATCGGCTTGTTTGATTAGTTTTTTAACCACATTAAATTGTTTTCGAGTTTTAGGTTTTACTTGATGTTTCCATTTAACTGGAATAATAGGCAGGTGTTGTTTTTTCCATTTTTTATATTCAGGGTCATAGGCGTCGGGCTCTGCCTGTTCTAATAAGTGACCAATACACCAGGTTACAACATCACCATTTGCAACTGTAATAAACCCATCGCCTTTTTGGTGAGGTTTGGGAAGAACATCGGCCACTGCTCGACCGACACTGGGTTTTTCAGCGATATATAAAATCATGTTATATTTTTTCCGGCCGGTATTAATAATGGCTGGCCGTAATGTTACGCTACAAACCTACTTGTGCAAACAAGCATCGCGAACACTGTATATTTAAAGCGGTTCGCGATCCAATAGTCTAAGCCTGATGCATCGAAATTAGTTTAACTTGTATTATATTTAGCTTAAAGAATTACTTATGCTAAGAAACCTCAAACTAGGATGGCCTCGCGAAAGCGCTCTTATGCTATTTTCTTCTTCATTATTATAATCAACAATTAACAAATGTTGCCCTTGATGAATTCTATTGGCAATGTCAGTAAACTTTTCATTGAATTTTTGTATACCAATAAAGCCTCCCTCCCAAGTAGCAAAACCTAACGCTGCAATAGCGCCTAGCGTAAACGGGATAGTGGTCTCAAATTTCATAAAATAAGGAATTGAGATAATTATCATAGCAACGGCTATACCAATCAATGCACCGTAAAACAAAGCACGTACTACATTAGTTTTTAAAAAACTATTCATCGGTCGCATATGATGCAGCTGAACTTCAGCTTCGCTGTCGCTTAGCACATGAATATTTTGATCGTGTAAACCAAACATAATTAACTCGTCATGAACATGTTCTAGCTCATCCATGTCTTTAGATAAATAATAGGCGTGTTTCATTTTCATTTCTCCAGTTGATTTGTTTTGTTTTGTTTGTGGGGGTATTAAATATATTCCTATTAGATAAAATAAATTAGATTGAGTTTTCATAAGCACAGGTTTAATAGAAGCTAACGACTTAAAGGAGGGAGCCATTAAAATTGGCTATGTAATTTTAAAATATTTACACTGCATTTCTCTCAATGTGGCATAATACCTAATCAAATCAAGAGCCTATCTACACAATGAATAATTGCCCGAAGCAAGACCAGAGTTTTAAGCACTTATTCTTAAGTAATACTCCTTTAATGGATGTGCGTGCGCCTGTTGAGTTTAATAAAGGCGCCTTTCCAAATAGTCAAAACCTGCCGTTATTAGACGACGAACAGCGCACTCTGATTGGTACTCGCTATAAACAGCAGGGTCAAGATAAGGCCATAGAGCTAGGCTATCAGCTTGCCACTCCAGATATTAAGCAGCAGCGCTTAGATCAATGGGCTGCATTTTATAAAGCACACCCAGACGCTTATCTTTATTGCTTTCGTGGTGGGCTACGTTCAAAGATGACCCAGCAGTGGCTGGCTGAAGCCGGTATTAATATGCCGTTTATTGAAGGGGGCTATAAAGCATTGCGCACCTTTTTAATGGATCAGCAAAATCAGCTATTACGCAGTTCGCCGATTTTATTACTAAGTGGTCGCACCGCCACGGGTAAAACCCATTTATTAAAACGCTTACCCTATTTTATCGATTTAGAAGGTCTAGCCAATCATCGAGGTTCAAGCTTTGGTGGTCTTATTGAACCTCAACCTAGCCAAATCAATTTTGAAAATAACATTACTATCGAACTTTTAAAGCAACAGGCTAATCATGCGCCAGCCATAATTATGGAAGACGAAGGGCGTTTAATTGGACAGTTATCGTTAACTCCTGAAATGCTTGCCACCATGACCGAGCAATATTCACTGTTGGTATTGCATGCGCCCATCGAAGAGCGTATTGACATTGCCATGGACGATTATATTCATCTTGTGTTTCCGTTATTTATTCAGGCCTATGGCGAACAAGCACAACAGCAGTTTAGTGAAAAAATATTGTATAGCCTAAGCCGTATTCAAAAGCGACTGGGTGGGGAGTTATATAAGCAAATTCATCAGCTATTTATTATTGCATTAAATAATATTCACGACAGCCGCGATTATTTTCGAGAGCCCATTCAGTTACTTCTAACCAAGTATTACGACCCCATGTACGACTATCAATTAGCTAAGCGCCAAGGCAAAATATTATTTGAAGGTGACGCATTGGCTATAAAAGAATGGGTTAATGAATACAGCAAAACACAATTATCAGGGTAAATTTATGCAGTCAGATCAGCCATTGGTAAAAGACATTATATTGGTGGGTGGTGGACACAGTCATGCATTAGTGATCCGTATGTGGGCTATGAACCCTGTGCCTGGTATTCGTATAACGCTTATTTCACCAGCAATTTACACTCCATATTCTGGCATGTTACCCGGCTTGCTGGCTGGTCATTATTGTTTTGACGAAACCCACATCGACTTAAGTCAATTATGTGCTTGGGCAGGTGTGCGGTTTATACAAGATAAAGTAACCAATATTTCTGGCTTGAATAAAAAGCTATGTTTTAATAATCGACCTGATATTGAATACGACGTTTGCTCTATTGATATAGGCTCTAGCCCTAGTCAGTCAATTACTGGTAGTGAGGAGTTTGCAATAGGTGTTAAGCCCATTGCAGAATTTCATCAGCATTGGCTAACTTTACAGCAGCAATTGTTGCAGCATTCAAAGCAGGCTGAGCCGTTAAAAATAGCCATTATTGGTGCGGGTGCAGGTGGCATTGAATTAATTACAGCTATGAAATTTTGGGCCGACAAGCATCAATGTAATGGTCACTTTCATTTGATTAATCGCTCTGAAGAATTATTTCCTAATGCTGAAAAGGGATTTAAGAAAAAATTAAATCGCCAGTTAAAATCTTTTGATATTCTGGTAACTGATAATTTTTCGGCTACTAAAATCGACGCCGATAAAATTTATGGTCATGATACTAATTGCCAGGATACTAATAGTCAGGATTTAAGCATAGCCTACGATAAAGTATTTTATTGTACCCAAGCGGTCCCGCCTGCATGGCTGAAAAAAACCGACCTTGATTTAAGCCAAGCTGGTTTTATATCAGTTAATACTCATTTGCAGTCACCGTCACACCCTGAAATATTTGCAGCTGGCGATGTGAGTCACTTTACTCAAAGCCCACTGCCAAAAGCTGGTGTGTTTGCGGTAAGAATGGCACCAATACTATTAAAGAATTTAATTGATTTTACGCTGCAAAAACCATTAACGGTTTTTAAACCTCAGCGTCATTTCCTATCGCTTATTGCCTTAGGTGATCAGTATGCGCTTGGCAGTCGTAGGCCGTTTAATATATCAGGGGCTTGGGTTTGGAAACTGAAAAACCACATCGATAAAAAGTTTATGAACCTGTTTCATCAGTTGCCTGATATGTCTCATATGAATGGAGGCAATAGCATTGACAAAGCGTCTAAAAAGCCACTGCATAATGCTTTTAAAATGTTACTTAATAATGAAAATAAACTGGCCTTTAACCCTAGGTGCGGTGGCTGTGGTGGGAAAATTTCGGCAGATATATTAACCAGTGTCATCGACTCTCTTAAGCCTTATTCTCAAGCTGGTGTTACAAAGGGTTTAAAAAGTAAAGACGACGCGGCGGTGTTTACGGTCCCTGATAACAGCCAAGTTGTACAAAGTTTAGATCACATAAAAACCTGTATTAGTGACCCTTACTTATTTGCACAAATTAGTGCTTTGCATGCCCTAAGCGATTTATTTGCTATGAATGCTCAACCCCATTCTGCATTAGCGCTAGTGCAGTTACCAAACGCACTAGCGCCCATACAGCGTCGAGACATGCAGCAAATTATGCAAGGGGCGCTAGCTGTATTAAACCAACATAAATGCGAGCTTACTGGCGGGCACAGTAGCGAAAACTCTGATTTACAACTTGGGTTTTGTGTTAATGGCATTATTGAAAATACATCAAATAATATATCAAGCCCTGCATCAGGGGCGCAGTTAGGTCATGTAATTATAATGACAAAGGCGTTGGGGACGGGGGTTATTTTAGCCGCTCATATGCAAGGCAAAGCCAAAGGGGAATATACCGAGGCAGCCATTAATAGCATGCTGCAATCAAATGCCACAGCCGCGAAAATATTTAAGCAATATAACCTAGGTAGTTTGACCGACGTTACCGGTTTTGGATTAACAGGACACTTACTTGAAGTCATTCGTAATTGTAATCAAACTAATAATCAAGTCGTTATTGCCGCGCAAATTTCATTAGAGCAGTTGCCAGCACTGGATGGCAGCCTTGCCCTTTTTGAGCAAGGTTTTAGCAGTACACTGCAACAAAAAAACCAACTAGCGGAAGCATTTATTGGCAATGCAAACCAGTATAAAGATAACCTTGTTTATCCTTTATTGTTTGACCCACAAACTAGTGGCGGGTTGTTAGCCACCTTGCCTGCTGATCAGGCTCAGGCTTGTTTACAAGAGCTGGTTAAAGCCGGTATGCAAGATGCTGCGATTATTGCTCGTATTGTTGAGCCTTTGGGAGATGAGTTAGTGCGTTTGGTTTGATGGATGTTATTTTGTAAATTTTAGTTAATAAAAAACGGCCATTGGCCGTTTTTTATTGTTTAACTTTTGGGGGTTTTGTTTGTGTTGATCGGGGTGACTTTTCGGGGTGGGTCACCCCTCTTACTTTTTTACCCCTTCTACTGGTCTTCGTATGCTTCTATGGGTGGGCAGCTACAAATTAGGTTACGGTCGCCGTATACATCATCTATACGGTTAACGGTTGGCCAAAATTTGTTTTTGTATACGCCTGGTACAGGGAAGGCGGCTTGCTCGCGGGTGTATGGACGTGTCCATTCCCCTGCAAGGTCTTTCACTGTGTGCGGTGCATTCTTTAATGGGTTATTTGTTTCGTCCATCTCGCCCGATTTAATCGCGTTGACTTCAGCTTTGATTGAAACCATCGCTTCTATAAAACGATCAAGTTCGGCTTTCGATTCAGATTCTGTAGGCTCAATCATGAATGTTCCTGCTACTGGAAAGCTCATTGTTGGCGCGTGGAATCCGTAATCGTTTAGACGTTTTGCAATGTCTACTTCAGTAATGCCGGTTTCAGCTTTAATAGGGCGTAAATCAACAATACATTCATGAGCCACTCGACCGTGTTGGCCTGAGTATAAAATTGGGTAATGTTCGCCTAATTTTTTACTTAAATAGTTGGCATTTAATAACGCCATTTGTGTGGCTTTGCGTAATCCTTTGGCTCCCATCATGTGAATAAACATGTACGAGATAGTCAATATAGATGCGCTGCCATAAGGTGCCGCACTTACTGCGCTTTGGCCTTTAGACGCGTCGTCTATTGGGCTAACACTGTGGTTGGCAACAAATGGTGCTAGGTGTTTTGCAACGCCTATTGGCCCCATACCTGGGCCGCCGCCGCCGTGTGGAATTGCGAATGTTTTATGCAGGTTCATGTGGCTTACGTCGGCACCAATGTAACCAGGCGAAGTAATGCCCACTTGTGCATTTAGGTTGGCGCCATCCATGTAAACTTGGCCGCCATTTTCATGAATCATGGTGCAAATTTCTCTGGCACCATCTTCATAAATACCGTGAGTCGATGGGTACGTCATCATCAAACACGATAGGCTATCTTTTAATTCTTCAGCTTTTGCTTTTAAGTCTTCAAAGTCTACGTTGCCTAAATCATCACACTTTGTGACAACTACGCGCATGCCGGCCATTTGTGCCGAGGCTGGGTTGGTGCCGTGAGCAGACTGTGGAATTAGGCAAACGTTACGATGGCCTTCGTTATTGCTTTCGTGGAATTTTTTAATAGCCATTAAGCCAGCGTATTCACCTTGCGCACCCGAGTTAGGCTGCATGCAAATGGCATCAAAGCCAGTAATGTCTTGTAGCCATTCATCAAGGTTGGCTAGCAACTTGTCGTAGCCTTGGGTTTGCGACTTAGGAGCAAATGGGTGAATGCCACCAATCGTTGGCCAAGTTACCGGAATCATTTCTGATGTGGCGTTTAGTTTCATGGTGCAGCTGCCTAGCGAGATCATGCTGTGGTTCATGGCAAGATCTTTATTTTCTAAGCGCTTCATGTAACGCAGCATTTCGTGTTCGGTGTGGTAGCTGTTAAAAATTGGGTGGGTTAAAAAGTCGGTTTGACGTTTTAGTGATTCAGGAATAGAGCTTTCTACTTCTTCATCTAACATGTCTATGTCAAAGTTTTCTAACGTCGCTTCTAAACCAGTAATAACGGTGAACAATGTTTTAAGGTCATCGCGGGTAGTATTCTCACTGATGCTTAAACCAATAACGCCATCTAAATCCACTTGGCTTTGAGTACGTAAGTTAATTTCAGCTTTTTCTGCGCGAGCTAATACTTGATCCTTGTTAGGTACTTCAATAGTCAGCGTATCGAATGCGTTTTGGTTATCAATAAGTAAACCGTCAATGTCAGCATCGGTAATGCCCGCCGCTATAATTTCTGTCATGCGGTGAATACGATTGGCAATGCGAATAATACCTTCACGGCCATGATACACAGTATAAAAAGACGCTAGGTTAGAAAGTAAAACCTGCGCAGTACAGATGTTAGACGTGGCTTTTTCACGACGAATATGTTGCTCTCGGGTTTGCAGTGCCATACGTAATGCGCGGTTGCCCGCAGCATCAATCGACACGCCAATTAAGCGGCCAGGCATAGCACGTTTAAATGCGTCTTTAGTGGCGAAGAAAGCAGCGTGTGGACCACCAAATCCCATTGGGACACCAAAGCGTTGGCTGTTACCTAGCGCCACGTCGGCACCTAATTCGCCAGGCGACTTTAATAATGCCAGCGCCATTAGGTCTGTTGCCATAGCCACTAATGCATTATTTGCATGTAGCTTTTCAATTAGATCTTGGTAGTCAGTCATCGAGCCGTCTACAGCTGGATACTGCAGTAGGGCACCAAAACATTCTACTTCGGCCGCGGTTGATGCTGGGGCTATGTGTAGTTCCCAACCAAACCCTTCGGCACGAGTTTTTAATACGTCGATGGTCTGTGGTAAACAAAGTTCGTCTACAAAAAATACGTTCGATTTGTTTTTACGCACTTGGCGTTTTATTAGTGCCATGGCTTCAGACGCGGCTGTGGCTTCGTCTAATAACGATGCGTTGGCCAGTTCCATGCCGGTCATGTCGATAACCATTTGCTGATAGTTTAGTAGCGACTCTAAACGACCTTGGGCAATTTCTGGTTGATAAGGGGTATACGCGGTGTACCAGCCTGGATTTTCTAGCACGTTACGCACAATCACATTAGGCAGTGAAGTGTCGTGGTAGCCCATACCTATAAAGCTTTTAAATACTTTGTTTTGGTCGGCAAGGGCTTTTAAGTTTGCCAGTGCTTCGGCTTCTGGAATGGCGTCGCCCATTTTTAAAAATGGTTCGCAAAGAATAGACTCAGGCACAATTTGCTTTGTTAAATCATCTAGAGATTCAGCACCCACTTCGGTCAACATAGTGTCAACGTCGCCGTTGCTTAAGCTAAGGTGACGGCCAATAAATTCGTCGCGGTTTTCTAGTTCAGACAGAGTCGCCATGCAGTAGAGCCTTTTAATAAGTAGCCGCTGACGGAGTTAAGACTGTCAACAGCTTGATAAACAGAGCCAAAATAGCGGCTAGATTAATGGGCAGGATTGTACCAGTACAGGTGGGATATGTCAGGGTTTTTAGGGGTGTATGTGGCCTATTTTACTGAAAATAAGCCATTACAAATGCTGCTCATCTTGTCTTGAATAGCCCGCACTTTTAATGGCTAATAGCTGACCCTATGGTTAGCTGATAAACCTGAACGCTTAAAAACAATAAACACATTAGTGTGGCCGCATAGGGTATCCAAGTTTGAATCGGCATGGCCTTTTGTGGCGCTTTGTGTTCTTTGCTTAGTATTTTAATTAAAGACACATTAACCAGTAGAAATACCAAAATAATTATAAAGCTGGTTATTTTAGCCAGTGTGGTGAGTGGTAAGGCAATGGCCAAAACCCAAACTACCATTGTGATTAAAACGGTGGCTAGAATAGGTGTTTTAAATTTGTTATGCACACGGCCCAAAACAGCAGGCGCTAATCCTTGACTCGCCATGCCGTACAGAACTCTAGCGCCCATAATAATTTGCACTAATGCGCCGTTTACTACGGCCACAATGCTTATTAAGCTAATGATAATTCCGGCTTGGGCACTGTGTTGTTTTAAAATATCGGTCATGGGTGCGGTACTGTGTTGCAACACTTCTAATGGCAATTCCATCATGGCTATCAGAGCGATCAATACATACAGAATGCTGCTGATTAACAGTGCTGCAAGAATCGCTTTAGGCAGAGTTCGTTCGGGTTCTTTTACTTCTTCGGCCATATTGACCATGTCTTCAAAGCCAATAAAGGCATAAAACGCTAAAAACGCCCCTAAAAGTATCGCGAACCATGCACCTCCATCACTCATATTAGGTATTAATTCGTGGGCTCTGGCAGGCAGGTCGGCTAAAGACGAGCCCGAAAGAACCAATACCAATAATAATCCGGCCAATTCTAAACCTGTGACGATGGCAGCTGCGGTAACACTTTCACTAACACCCCAGCAGGCAAGGGCGCACATAGCAATTAACATAATGCTAATGGCCCAAAACTCAGGAATAGAAATAAACTGATGTAAGTAGCCAACAAAGCCATTCGAAATAGTGGCGGCACTCACAACCCCGGTTAAAATTACCATCCAGCCAATTAGACTAGACAGATTTTTAATACCAAAAGCGGCCTGAATATAAGCGGCTTCGCCAGCACTTTGTGGAAAGCGAGAGCTAAGGGCTGCGTAGCAATAGCCACTAAGGCCCGCCAAAATAGCTGCTAATAAAAACGCAATGGGTGCAAACATGCCTGCGGTGGCAGCCACCTTACCAATAAGTACATAAATACCGGCACCTAGAATGGTGCCAAGGCCGTAAAGGGTAAGCATTGGAAAACCCAATGTGCGTTTCAACGGATTAGAGTTGTTCATGGAGACTGTTACCTCGGCTATGTACATTTAGTATATTGCGTATGGTATTGATACATTTTGAGCTGCATCAGTATCAGTGGGGATTTATTGTTTTATTCTTGCCAATCAGAAAAGTAATTCAATAAGAAGTCGATGGCTAGCCTAGCGCGCATGGGTAAAAATCGTCTATTTTGATAAACAATCCAACTGCTCGAGCCTTTGCTCCAATAGGGTTCTAACACTGGCAGTAATAAGTTATTTTCTAGCGATTCAGTAAAGTTACTCTTGGGCATGTAAGCAATGCCTAAACCTTGCTCGGCCGACTTTACCACTGCGTGGGCATTGTTGCTGCGCCAGCGTCCGCTGACTTTTATATTTTGAATATCTTGCTGTTGTTCAAATAACCAGTGGTCGTTATTTGAAATAATACAGCTGTGGCTGTGCAAGTGGCTAGGTTGAGTGGGGGTGCCGTGTTCTTGTAAATACGCTGGGCTAGCGGCAGCCATCATCGGTCGGTCTATTAGTTTTCTGGCCACCAGTCCCGAATCGGCTAGCTTTCCATAGCGTATGGCAAAATCAATACTGTCTTCTACAAAGTTTACTTTGCGACTATTAAAGTCCATGTCTATAGTCAGTTCAGGGTGTAATTGAGCAAACTCCATTAGGGCAGGGGCTAAGTATTGCTCGGCAAAGTTACCAGCAGCACTGACTCTTAAGGTGCCATTAAGTTTGAACTGCTGAAGGCTAATTTGCTCGTTAGCCTGTTGTAAACCCACTACTAGGTCTTTGCATTGCTGATAATAAGCTGTGCCAGACTGGGTTAAGCTCACAAGTCTTGTGGTGCGAGCAAATAACGCACTGCCCAAACGCTCTTCAAGCCGCGATACCTGGCGGCTTACGTGGCTGGTGCTGCAACCTAATTGTTTGGCGGCCGCTGAAAACCCCTGGGTTTCGGCTACGGTTACAAATTCAATTACACCGTCAAAACTGTCCATAAAGGCTCCATTGTCATACAGGCTTAAGGCTTTATTGCTGTATAGGAATAATAATTTGTCATTTTGCCATATTATCATTCAATTAATAAGTAATTAAACTGGTTGTAAGTTAAAACATTGAATTAAGTAAACGTGTTTAGCAAATACATGTTAAGCACATACACTCACATACATTTTTGTAAACAACAGGAATTAAACATGAAAAAAGTACTTATCCCGCTAACTAACCATGCAACTTTAGGCACAACTGACGAAGCCAACGGTACTTATGCCCCTGAGCTGACTCATGCGCTAGACGTATTGCTAAAAAATGGTATCGACTACGAACTTGCCTCTATCAAAGGCGGTAAAGCACCAATGTACGGTACCGACGCAGAAGGCGATGAAGTAAACAGCCGCATTCTTGCTAACGACGAATTTCAAACTCGCATTAACAACACAGTGCCAGTTTCACAAGTAAACGTAGACGATTTTGACGCTGTATTCTATCCAGGTGGATTTGGTTTACTGTCTGACTTAGCGACCAACGAAGACTTTGCAAAATTAAGTGCTAAGCATTATGAAGCTGGCGGTATTATCGCAGCTGTTTGTCATGGCCCTGCTAGCTTGTTGCCTATCACTTTAAGCAATGGCGAAAAGTTATTAGCTAACAAGTCGGTAACTGGTTTTACTCGCGAAGAAGAAATTGATTTTGGTACTATCGAAAACATTCCATTCTTATTAGAAGAGTCACTTGCACGTAACGCTGCTTTGTACAGCAAGAAGCAGCCTTGGTCAGAATACGTAATTGAAGACGATCGTGTGATTACAGGTCAAAACCCATCAAGCGCGCATGCGGTTGGCGAGTCGATTGTTAAACACCTAAACGCGTAATTGTTAACCAAGCACAAAAACAAAAAAAAGCAGCCCTAGGGCTGCTTTTTTTGTTTTCTGTTAACGGTTAAACCATAACAGTAGGCGCTAGCAATTAATCGCACTCGCCTTCATATTGCTCAGCTGAAAGTAAGCTTTCTACTTCGCTTTCTTCAGAGATCTTAATTTTGAAAAACCAAGCTAAACCATAAGGCTCTTCGTTGGCTTTTTCAGGTTCGTCCACTAGCAGTTCGTTAATTTCAACAATTTCACCTGAAAGTGGAGAATAAATATCAGATGCCGCCTTAACCGATTCAACCACTGCAATAGCGTCGTCGCGATTAACTTCAGCGCCAACTTCTGGCAGTTCAACAAATACGATGTCACCAAGCGCTTCTTGGGCAAAATCTGTGATACCAACAGTGTATATGCCGTTGCCTTCGTCACGGATCCATTCGTGAGATGCAATGTACTTCAGTTCAGCAGGTATATTAGCCATGTTGTTTTCCTTAAAGTGTTTCTTTTAATATTGGCAGTTTAGCTAAAAATTAATTTTAGCCAACAAATAATTTAAATTCTGAAAGCTTCAGGAGAAACTTGTCTCCCCTGATTTAGGCCTTTATTTATATACTTTTTGACCATTTCTCACGAATGGCATGCTTACCATGCGCACAGGAACCGCTTTACCGCGCATATCTACTGCACATTCGTTACCGGCATCGGCTGGTACACGGGCCATGGCGATAGATTGTTGCAAAGTTGGAGAGAAGGTTCCAGATGTAATTTCCCCTAACTTGTCAGAAGCGGTAAAAATGATTTTCTGATGACTGCGCATAACACCGCGAGTTTCTAGTACTAAGCCCACTAACTTATATTCAATACCAGCTTCTTTTTCAGCTACTAAAGCGCTTTTACCAACAAAATCTCTGTCGTCGCTTAAAGATATTGTCCAACCCATACCGGCTTGCCAAGGAGAAATAGTTTCATCCATGTCGTTGCCATATAAGTTCATACCCGCTTCTAAGCGCAGTGTGTCGCGTGCGCCCAATCCTGCTGGTTTAACGCCAGCGGCTAATAAAGCATCCCAGAATGCTGCTGCATCTGCAGCGGGAACCATTAGCTCTAAGCCATCTTCACCAGTATAACCTGTGCGGCCAATAAACCATTGTCCATTGTCAGCTGGGCTTGCTGGAGCGCCAAGGCCTTGAAAAATAGACAAGCTAGCAATAATCTCAGCTTGCTCTGGGGTAACTGCAGCCTTGGCTTTTTCAATAGCGTTAGGGCCCTGCACTGCGATCATCGCAAACTCAGGCTGCTCAGTAAGAGTCACCTCAAACTTAGCCGCTTGAAGTTCCATCCAAGCTAGATCTTTAACTCGAGTCGCGCAGTTAACCACTACGCGATAGCCTTTAATAAAGTCGGCACGATAAACGATTAGGTCGTCTATAACACCGCCTTTTTCATTCAGCATACCGCTGTAAAGGGCTTTACCATCTGACTTTAGTTTGGCCACGTCATTGGCTAATAAAAACTGTAGGTAGGCAGTAGCGTCGGCGCCAGTCACATCAACCACGGTCATGTGACTCACATCAAACATACCGGCGTCTTCACGAACTAGGTTGTGTTCTTTTAATTGAGAGCCGTAATGGATAGGCATGTCCCAACCACCAAAATCTACGATTTTACCTTCGGCAGCTAGATGAGCGTCGTACAAAGCGGTGCGTAAACCCATTACGTATATTCCTAATATAAGAATTTGAGAATTTTGTTGCGCGCATTATACCTATCAACAGAAAAACGGCCAATGTGATATTTTCAAGTGCAAGTGAAGTATATGAATAAGCAGATAAGATTTGTGAAAAGGTGTGAGTAAAGCAGTAGTTTTAGTTCCAGCGGCCAACGCCACGATCAATAAATTCAACTTTAAAGCCGTCGGTACCGGTACCGCTGCCAGTAATACTGTTATTGGTAGGAATGTTCATGAAAAAGCCACTGGAGGTTGATTGATAAGTATCTGACGCAGTGCCGGTGGCAATGCCTTTACCTAATAACCAATTGCTAGACGTTTTTTGAAAAGAAAGGAAAAAGTCAGGAGTCACGCCGCCGCTGCCATCGCCTACATCTAAGCTTTTAATATTCGCTAGGCTCATACAATTTGTGCCTAGATTACATGCTTCGCCATCTACACCAATTTGATTTGCCTGATTGTTTGAAGCGACGCCGTCTTTAAACAGCCCAGACACCTTGCCATCTATAAGCATATTAATGTTACCGCTAAAACTTGTTAGGTCCATTTGCAATATGCCTTGTGCTTCACCAAAACCAACGCGGAAACCGGTAAGGTCTTTATTACCACTTACGTCTGTGTTGGTAGACCATTCAAAAAACGGGTCACTAAACTGAAAAGGCACAATGTCGTTATTGGAATCAATATAACCAAACGATACATTACTGGCTGCTACATCGGCTAATGTGCCGTTGTCACCTAATATAAGGCTGTCAGCATTAGCTTGCAGTTTTATGGTCTGGCCGAAGGTAATGCGGTTAATACGATCTAGATTATTAGGGTTTTGGTAGCTGTCCATTTCAATATAAGCCTGGCCCACAGTGCTGTCTAGAGCGCTGTCGTCCATAGGTTTTAGCTGGCCAATAGCCTGAGTACTTAGGGCTATGACAGGTAAAAGCAGTAAGCTTTTTATTAATGAATAGTGAGTCATTTGTTAAAGGTGGCTCTGTTATTTTTATTATTATTGTTTTAATGGTGTTACTTGAATTAAGGCTGTTTTTAACCAGATATTCAACGTCTAGCAGGTTAGCGTAATGTGACCTTATGTCAAAGAGGCTAAATAGTCTTTTTCACTGTAAGCTTGTGTAACTGGAACATTTGTCATTCAAATAATAAAATAACTGGTACAAGCGTTCTTCTTACCCTCTGTCAAAGTGACTAATAAAGGGGCTCAATAATGAAAAAAATAAAGTTGGTTATATGAACTCAGTGACATTTTACTTTGATTTTGTAAGTCCTTATAGCTATTTGGCACACGCTCAAATGGCTAACCTTACCCAGCAAGCCAATGCACATATCGACTATGTGCCTGTATTTTTAGGTGGCCTACATAAGGCGCAAGAGGTCACTTCACCAGCATTTATTCCGTCAAAGGCCAAGTGGATAATTAGAGATTGCCATATGTGGGCCGATCAACTCCAGCTACCTTTAAAGTGGTCTCCATACTTTCCTTTTAACACCATACCTTTATTACGTGCCTGTGTGTGGCTGCAGCAAAACCGTGCAGATAAAGTAGCTGATTTTGTAGATCAAACTTTTAAAGCTATTTGGGAGCAAAAATTGGATGTATCTAACATGACTGATGTAAGTAGTCACTTACAGTCTATGGCTCTAGATCCAGAAGAAGTGTTTCAAGGTGCTGGTCAGCCCGAGGTGAAGCAGGCTTTGAAAGATAATGGCGATTTAGCCGCTCAAAAAGAGATGTTCGGATTACCCGTGTTTGAAGTAAATGATAAATTGTACTTTGGCCAAGACCGTTTGCATTTTGTAAGCCAAGCGTTAACTGGCAAGCCATTTAACGACAGTGCGCCAGCAAGCAATTAGTTAAAAGACTTTGTTAATCGGTTGGAAAGTGCTTAGCCTCAGCCATTGAAACCAATACCGTAGCCATGGCTGTGACCATTTTTTCAACTTCAGCTTCTAGGTCATGGTCATCCTGCTTTAGCTTGGCGTCTATCTGATTGCAAAGGTCGAACAGTTCGTTAGCCGCTAGATTACCACTAACCCCTTTTAGCGCATGATTAAGTTCATGTACCGCTTTCCAGTCTTGGGCCTCGTAAGCCTGCTTAATTTTGTTTACATCTTCGGTATGCGTGGATTCAAACATGCCTAATAAACGAACAAACAGTGTTTTTTTACCACCCAACTGGCTTAAAGCTTTAGTGAGGTCTAAGCCGGGTAATGCACTTGGCCAATCTGACACGGTCGTTTCCTTTTATTTAGTCTCATTCACTAAGTTTGGTTCAGATGAAACACTTGTCAAATAGACATTTCATATTGTTCGCGAATTGCTCTCAAATTGACAGTGTATTACCTTAATATTGTCTACATAAGTGTGGTTTTAGCTTATCAGAGTCAACATTTTAAGGTTTAATGGATACTTAATTCAGCCAGTGCTTTATTCATGTTTCATCTCTACCAGTCTAATAAAATCGAAGCGCTTTTGGCCCAATTAGTTAGGCTATTATTGCAGCAAGAATGCAGCCCCTTAAAAAGCCAAACAGTGGTAGTAGAAAACCCAGGTTTGGCTCATTGGTTAAAAATGCAAATGGCGCAGTCATTGGGCATTGCTGCAAATATTGAGTTTCCCATGCCATCTCGATTTTTTTGGCAGGTGCAGCGCAGTGTGCAGCCAGAACTCGATGACGAGTCTGTCTTTTCGAAAGAGACACTCACCTGGCTAGTATTAGAGTGCTTAGAAAACTCACGTATCATTAATCAGCCAACGTTTGAACTATTACAAACCTATCTTTCGGTAGACGATACAGACTCCGTTGAAACGACTATTGACCAACAGCAAAACGATCAGCAGCAAGCCGTTAAACTTTATCGGTTGGCATCTACCATTGCCGATTTGTACGATCAGTATTTAGTATTTAGACCAGACTGGTTAGCCGCTTGGCAAAATAACGATTTTAGAATGGACGACGAACCTTTAGGCGAGCAAATTTGGCAAGGACAATTATGGATTGAGCTAATTAATCTAGCTAAAAAAAAGGGTTTATCAACACATCACCGTGCCAGCATGTTGCAAGACTTTATGCATGTATTAACCACCGGCGACAATAAGCAAGCATTGCCAAAAGAAGTGATCTTTTTTGGTTTTTCAGCGCTTCCTAAGCATCAGTTAGAAACACTTAATTTATTATCCCAACATATGGATGTGCATTTACTTACGCCTAACCCAAGCCAGCATTATTGGGGTGATGTTATTGACGAAACTGTGCAAGCTAAATTACGCATGCGCAATAAACCTTTAGAGCTGGCGGATGCAGGTAATGACCTATTAGCGTCATTAGGGATAATGGGAAAAGATTTTCAACGGATGTTATTAGATATTGATCACGTTGAAGAGTTGCCAATGTTTTATGAATCTGAATCTGAATCTGATCCGAGTTCAGAGTCAGTATCGGTATTAGCATGTATTCAAAATCAAATACTCAATTTACAGCAAGCTAAAGATTCTAAAACTGAAATTAGCAATAATGACAACAGCGTTCAAGTGGTGGGTTGTCACAGCGCTATGCGTGAAATAGAAGTGCTGCATGATCATTTATTAAATGTGTTCTCAACCACATCTATCGACCCACAAGACATAGTGGTAATGATTCCTGACGTTGCCAGTTATGCGCCTTACATAGATGCAGTGTTTAATAGCTCGGCACATTATATTCCGTATTCTATTTCAGACCGTCCGGTTCAGGCCGAACACCCATTGCTAGCCGCGTTTATTAGTTTATTAGAATTGCCTTATGGTCGTCTTAATTTTAGCGATGTTATTAGCTTATTAGAAGTACCTGCAATTTATCGTGCCTATGGCATTACCGAACATCAGCTGCCGCCATTAAACGATTGGTTAGTAGAGGCAGGAGTACGCTGGGGATTCGATGCTGAACATCGCCAACAGCAAGGCTTACCATCATGGGAACAAAATACTTGGTTATACGGATTTAAGCGTCTGTTAATGGGTTATGCGGTAGGGGCACAAAGTCAGCTGGTGCATGGTATTGCGCCAATACAATCGGTAGAAGGACTAAATGCAGCATTACTTGGGCCGCTAATTGAATTTGTGCAAGACCTTCATGAATTTATTCAAAGCAGCGACAAGCTGCAAACAGCGGCTGAATGGTCGCAAGCGGTTCATGCATTAATTCATAAAATGTTTGATATTACTGAGATTGAACAGCCGGTGTTAGAGCATATTTATCAAGCCACTGAATCTTGGGTAGAAAGCATACAGCGAGTATCGTATACAAAAAAATTATCGTTTAGTGTGGTCGTCGACGCGCTGAAACAAAAGCTACAGCAAAGCAGTGGCTCGCAACATTTTATGGTGGGAAAGGTTAATTTTTGTACCTTGCTGCCAATGCGCAGTATTCCATTTAAAGTGGTGGCGGTACTGGGTTTAAATGACCAAGATTATCCACGTTCGGTAACGCCTAATTCGTTAGACCTTATGAGGTTTAAGCGTCGTTTAGGCGATCGAAGCCGTCGTGATGAAGACCGCTATTTATTTTTAGAAGCCATATTATCGGCACGTGATTCATTGTGGTTAAGTTATAAAAGTCGAGATCAAAAAGAAGATAAACCCATGACGCCGTCTGTGGTACTGGCCGAGTTTTTAGATTACCTGCAAGCCGGTTTTGAATATGCCGACGGCAAACAGCCATTAGATTATTTATTTTCGCAGCATCCCTTGCAACCATTTAATGAAGCGTATTTTTCCGATAAAACATCGCTATTCAGCTTTAATAAAGACTGGTTAAAAGTGCATAAAGGTGTTGTTGTTAAACATAATGAAACAGAACTAAATGAAGAGCCAAATGAAGAGCCAAATAAAGCGATAATTTCAGTAGTAGGAATAACAGATGTATCGATAGAGGACTTTGTACAGTTTTATCAAAGTCCGTCAAAAGATTTTTTAAATAAAGTACTTAATATTAATCTTTCAATTTGGGCTGAAGCTCAAGAAAATGATGAGCCATTTGAGTTAGATCAATTAACTATATTTAAAATTAAATCTCAGTTGTTAGAAAAGGGTATACGAAATCTTATAGATAAAAATATTTATGACCAACAAGACGGCTCACTGGTCAGTACGGATATTGACAGTGAAGAGTTTACCGCAGGGCAATTAGCCTTTGGGGACATTGGCCACATGCAAATTAAAAAAATAGAAATGTCTATTGCACCTATACTAACGCAGTGTGCGGCTGACCTTGTTAACCCGATAGCACAACCACTAGAAATTAATGTCTGTATAAGGTCTTTATTTGATAGTAAAGAGGCTGGGTCTGTTTCTATCCTTGGGTGGCTTTCTAATATATATAACGATCAGCTTGTGCAGGTGATTCCCAGTAAATTAGCAGCCAAGCATGTTATTAAAATATTATTAGAACATAGTTTGTTATGTGCAATGGGTCATCAGTTTAAGGCAAAGTTGATTTGCCAAGATACGGTACTAAGCATCAAGCCTTTGGTACGACCAGAGGCCGTAGAGTATATAAAAACCTTGCTTGAATATTATATTGAATCACGACAGCAGCCCTTGGCATTGTTACCTGAAACGGCTTGGCAGTTAAAACGTCCTGCCAATCAAGGTGGTAAAGAATACAATCATTCAAGCAATAGCCTTAAAGTATTTAATGGTGTGACTGGTCCATATTCTAGGGAAGGTGAACGGGAAGATTTACATGTGATTCGTTGCTTTGATCAGCTCACTGAAATACCACAGCAAACTTTATTAATGAGTGAGGTGTTATACGGCCCTTGGATCGAACTAATGGAGATTGCGACTCATGACTGATCTTACATTAAATTCAAACGCCGAGCCTTTACACGTTGATACATTACCGCTGCACGGAGTACGGTTAATTGAAGCCAGTGCAGGTACAGGTAAAACATATACGATTACAAGTTTATATTTACGTTTAATTATTGGCCACCAGTGCGAGGCTTTAAGTCCAGAAAATATATTGGTAGTAACCTTTACTAGAGCCGCTACCGAAGAGCTAAGAGATAGGATTCGAGGTCGACTAAAGCAGGCTCTAACAGATTTCAATAATATAAAAAGCAATGATACTGTCATTGAGCTGATTCGATCTCAGTTAGATGCAGAGCAGCTACAAAACGCCAAGCAAAGACTGAAAGATGCCTTGCAGTTAATGGATCTAGCCGCTATTTATACCATTCATGGATTTGCACAAAAACTGTTACGCCAGCATGCGGTAGAAGCTAACGTGTCGGGTGATTTTGAACTAATTATTAACGAAGCCGATATTTTAACTCAGGCTGTTCAGGATGTATGGCGTTCTTCCGTCTACCCATTAACTGGCGAGACCCTTTCACTTATCATTAATCAATGGAGTGCTCCTGAGGCACTATTGAAGCAAACTAGAAATTTATTATATCGTGATGTTAACTTTCATTTAGGTGAAGCAACAGGAGATTTTGAAAAAATATCTAACGATTATAAAACGGCTAAAGATGAATTGCAGGAACAGTGGCACGCTAATAGTGAATTTTTTATTAATGAAATTAAAACTAATAAAGATTTAAACGCTACCTTTGGAAAAGGTATAGCTACCAAAATTAATAATATCGAGTTGTTTCTTACTGGTCAAAAGGTCAGCAGTAAAGATTTATTAACCGCATTAAATAGCTTTACGCATTCTGGACTTGTCAAGTCAGTTAAAAAAAATGGCGAACCGTTAAACCATAGTTTAAGTGACTACTTTCAAAACGTCAGTGATTATCATGAGCCTTATCATAAAGCTAAAGATTATCAACTTAGAAAATGGCGTATTAGTCTAACTAAGAAAATTAAACAGCGCTTAATGTTATTAAAGCAACGAAAATTAATAATCGCTACCGACGATCTATTGACCAATTTAAATAATGCATTAGATAAACATGATGATTCACAGTTAGCCGACCCTATTCGTAAACAGTATCCAGTTGCTATGGTTGATGAATTTCAAGATACAGACGCAGCGCAGTATGCTTTGTTTAGAAAACTATATGTGGACACGGCTAAACAAAATTCGGCTTTAGCTTTGTTTATGATCGGCGATCCTAAACAAGCTATTTATAAGTTTCGCGGAGCTGATATTTTTACCTATATTAAAGCTAAAAATGAAGTGACTAAAGCCTACAACCTAGACACCAACTATCGCTCCACTGAGGGGATGGTGGCAGCGGTAAATACTATCTTTACTCAGCATCATAAACCGTTTATTTATGATAATGACATTCCATTTATTAGTGTTAAAGCGAAGGATAACGCTGATCGTTTAAAGTTACATGGACAAGAACAGAAAGCGCTTTGTTGGAAGTATATTAATACCGACCAAAAAGAAATTAGTAGTGCATCAGTGTTAGTAGAAGAATTTGCACAAGACTGTGCAGAGCAAATAGCCGTGTTACTAAATACATCAGATCAAGGTGATGCGGTATTGGTGGGTAGTGACAATGCGTCGACTAAGTTAAAAGCAAAAGATATCGCAGTATTAGTCCGTAGTGGTCGCCAGGCTCAAATTATAAAAAATGCCCTCACTCAGCGTGGTGTAGGTTGTGTATATGTAGGTCAAGACAATGTGTTTGAGTCGGCAGAAGCACAAGGTTTATTAATGTTACTGCAAGCTGTGCATGGCTTAAGTGAGCGTAAATTTCGTAACGCCATTGCTCATCCTATTTGGGAGTTGTCGCTGAATGAATTACAGCTGTGCTTTGACAATGAAGAAAAATGGGAGGCACAGTTAGAGCAACTTTATTCAGCTCACGAAATTTGGATGAAGCAGGGTATAATGCCAATGATTATGCATTGGCTACACCAGCGCCAATTACCCCAAGCTTGGCTGGCTCATACAGATGGCGAACGCATATTGACGAATATGATGCACCTTGCCGAATTACTGCAAGAAACAACCAGCGATGTGCAGGGTATGCAGGGACTAATGACTTGGTTTGATCAACAGGTTACTGGCTCGTTATTAGGAGATGGTGATCAAAAACAGTTACGCTTAGAAAGCGATTCAAACTTGGTGCAAATTGTTACCGTGCATAAGTCTAAAGGTTTGGAATATCCCATTGTGTTTTTGCCTTACTGCTGGAATGGAACCGAATCGAAAGACGAAATATTTTATGATCAAGACGCTGATCAATTAAAATGCGATTTAGCGGGTGACTTTAAACCAGCGCGTATTCAAGAAGGTTTAGCTGAAGAGGTTAGGTTGCTTTATGTCGGTCTAACTCGTGCCGCTACAAAATGTTATGTGTCTATTCCCACATTGCCAGTGGCTAAAGGGTCACACTTATTAAATAAGTCTATTATGGACAGTGCATTAAAATATGTTTTATTTGGCGATTTAGGTAAGTTGGAAGTTCCTAATATTTGGGATTATTTATCAGCGCTTGATTCAACTGTATTTTCAGTAGACCCTGCTTTAGATTTTGTTACGGTGTTAAATCAAACGACTACCAAGAGCGAGTTAACGGCACGTAAATATACTGAAATTATGAAACGTGACTGGCAACTTTCTAGCTTCTCTTCGTTGGTAAGGCATCATCATGCTCCACATTCTGTGCGCTTTAATTTAGATGATGACGCGGTTAATAACAACGACGACCAAACTGATGATACGATAGAAAATTTAGTAGAAGATCAATTTTCTTTTCCTAAAGGAGCTCATGCAGGTAACTTTTTACATACTTTATTAGAAGAAATTAATTTTACATGTTTACCTAAAGATATGGATCAGCAGGTATTAGACATGCTTATAGTCGAACTATTAACTCGCTTTGGTATTGAGGAGAAATGGTTGGCGGTAACCAAGCAATGGTTAACTGTTATGTTAACCGCACCGTTGGTTTATTCTGGCCCTAGTCATTCAAGTCCTAGCCATTCAGCTTTAAGTTTAACTAAGTTAACCGACGATCTAAAAAAAGTTGAAATGGAATTTTACTTTCCAATCTCTAAGTTAAGTTCAGTAGATTTTAACGGGTTATTAAATCAATACTCAGTATTAGCTTGCCCAGTTAATGATGTAGACTTTAGAACTATTAAAGGGATGATGAAAGGTTTTATCGATTTAACCTTTTGTTGGGATGATCAGTATTTTATTCTTGATTATAAATCTAATCATCTAGGTCATGACTTTTCAGATTATGAAACTGAAAACCTAGAATTAGCTATGGCCGATCATAGGTATGATATTCAATTAGTGCTATATACGTTAGCTTTACATCGACTATTGCGTTTACGCTTGTCTAATTATGATTATGACAAACACATTGGTGGTGGTTATTATTTGTTTTTACGTGGATTAAATACTGAGAATAATCTTGGGCAGTTTTTTCATAAACCCAAAAGAGCGTTAATAGAAGCATTAGATAAGTTAATTAGTGTAGAAGTTAACACGGACCCAGTGATTAAAATAGCCAAAGCGCTTAATAATTCTAAAGATGGTTTAGAGTCTGGACAAATGGGGTTTGAACTATGAATTTAACTAACCTTTTGTCACGATTAGATCAACACGATATTCGTTCAATAGATAAGCAGTTTGCAAAGTTCTTAAAAGATTTAGAACCATTAAGTACTGTCATTGAAGCCGTTGGATTTTTAATCAGTTATGAATTAGGTCGAGGTAATGTTTGTTTAAATCTCTCTGCTGGTGATTCAATTATTACAGCAGATGAAGGTCTAGCGATTAAATTACAGCTTAATAGTAGTAAGTTAGTCTATGTTATACCGCCAAATACAGCTTATAAAACAATAGATTCTAAAACACTAAGTCAATGCCTACTGGTATTACATGGCGACTCACTTTACTTGCAGCGTTATTATTATTATGAAAAAACTTTAAGCCAAGGTATACAATCTCGATTGCAGCCCATGCCTTGGTCACTGCAAGATAATAAAACATTGCTTCAATCTTTGTTTGAAATTAGCACTGAAGATAAAAAAGTAAAAAAAGACGATATTAATTGGCAAGCCGTTGCAGCTTGTATTGCGGCACAAAATAAGTTTTCGGTAATTAGTGGTGGTCCAGGTACAGGAAAAACTACTACGGTTATTCGTTTACTGGCATTAATCATTCATCAATACCAAGGTTATTTACAACGTAATCCAATTATTAAGCTGGCAGCCCCTACGGGCAAGGCGGCTATGCGCTTAACACAATCTATAACCGATGCTAAAGAAAAATTAAATGTTGACGACATTATAAAAAATAACATACCGCAAAAAGCAGAAACTCTGCATCGCTTATTGCAGCGAGATAGACAGGGTGGCTTTAAATTTAATCATCATAATCGCTTACATCTAGATGTATTGATCGTTGATGAAGCGTCTATGGTCGACCTGCCGTTAATGGCTAAACTAATTCAAGCTATGCCCGATCATGGGCAAATTATATTGTTAGGTGATAAAGATCAGCTTGCATCAGTGGAAGCTGGCAGTGTATTAGCTGACATTTGTGATAATGAGCAAGAGCATGGCTATGGCATAGAAGTAATAGAGGCTTTAACCCTAATGGTGCCTGCTGACTACAAGTCTTTTATTGAATTAGAAGGTGCCGCAATTCGTAATCATATCTGTCACCTAAAAAAGAGTTATCGATTTGATCAAAATAGTGGCATTGGGCATCTAGCTAAAGCGGCTAATCAGGGCAGCTACACTGAATGGCGAAAAGCTGAAACCCATGGCTATAAAGACATTAATATTAATCAGTTAAACGATGAAAACTATGCTGAATTTATTAAGGCCGCTGGTAACGAATTTATTGCATTGATTAAGCAAGTAAATACTTCTGGAATGGACGATCAAAGCGCACTAGCCTTGCATCGACAATATGGTGCTTATCAAATATTATGCGCTCTTAAAGAAGGCCCATTGGGTGTTGCGGGTATTAATCAATCTATTGAAAAAGGTCTGCGACAAGCGGGTTTAATTACGGATGAATCGCAGTGGTATAGTGGTCGGCCTATTATCGTGTTAGAAAACGATTATAATTTAAATTTGTATAACGGCGATGTGGGTATTTTATTGCCTTATATAAACCAACAGGGAGAGTTGAGTTTAAAGGCAACGTTTATTGGCGCAGATCAAGATGTAAGATGGATTCAGCCATCTAGATTACCAAAACACGACACAGTGTATGCCATGACAGTACATAAAAGTCAGGGTTCAGAATTTGATCATTGTGCATTAGTGCTGCCTAATTATTCAGTACCTGTGTTAACAAAAGAATTAATATATACAGGTATCACCCGAGCAAAAAACAAGTTAACCATATTGGCTGATAGCCGTGTATTAAGCGCCTCACTAAAAAAGAAAGTGAAAAGAGCCAGTGGTCTAGGCCGTTTGTTATGGAGCGTCGACGCGGTTAATGCCATAGAAAAGAAAGAGCAAGAGCAGGAACGAACAGTACAGCTAACTGAAGTTGAAAATCAAGAGTTAGAAAAAGGTACAGTTAAAAAATCGACTAATAAATCTGACGATGCACCACAGTTTGATTTATTTTAAATGAATATAATTAAAAAATTTAAGTAGGTTTTATTATGGGTAAGATAGACATGATTACAGCGGCAGAAGCATTACCTGGTCGCAGCGAAAAAATGCCAATACTAAGCAAGCATGCTGTATTAGGCAGAAATATGGACGGCCCTTGGCCTAAAAACTCACAAAAAGCATATTTTGCTATGGGTTGTTTCTGGGGTGTTGAGCGTTTGCTATGGCAGCAAGAAGGTATTTACTGCACGGCTGTAGGTTATGCCGGCGGTTTTACTAAAAACCCTACCTATGAAGAAGTATGCAGCGGTAATACGGCTCACACCGAAGTTGTAATGGTGGTATTTAATCCAGAAATTACTGATTTTTGGACACTATTAGAGTTATTTTGGGAAAACCACGACCCTACTCAAGGTATGCGTCAAGGTAATGACCAAGGTACTCAGTATCGCTCTGCAATATACTGGGTTGATGACATGCAAAAAATGATGGCGGATAAAAGCCGCACCTTGTATCAGGCTAATTTAACTAAAGCGGGTAAGCCAGAAATTACTACTGAAATTAAAAAAGCTAAAGAATTTTATATGGCTGAAGATGGGCATCAACAGTACTTACATAAAGTACCTAATGGTTATTGTAATTTAGCGGGTGTAGGTGTTCCATTTGCATAATGTACTCACATTGATACAAGCACTGTTACAAGTTACAAGTGCCAAGTGCCAAGTGCCTAGCCAAACAAGGTTCACATTAAAAATTTTAAAGGACTTTGCAATTGCATGCTAATAACCCACATTTAAATGGCTACGACATGCCGGCACTTGTGCTGGCATGTGCTGAATTAAAGCCATTTATTATTAACTCTAAACATGGTCGCGACAGTATTGATTTTTCAAATCCTGCTGCGGTTAAACAGTTAAATAGAGCATTATTAATTAATCATTATGGCTTAAGTGAATGGGATATTCCTAACGGACATTTATGCCCACCCATTCCTGGTCGAGTGGATTATTTACTGGGATTGAATGACCAACTTGTAAGCCATTTAGCAAACACTGGAGCAGCAAAAGCAAGTAATAAAATAAAGGCTTTAGACATTGGTACAGGTGCTAACCTCATTTATCCTATTACAGGTCAGGCTCTATTTGGCTGGAATTGGTTGGGCACCGACATCGATCAAGGTGCAATTAATAATGCTCAATATATTATCGATGCAAACCCATCTTTAAAGAGCACGGTTAAGTTAAAGCTTCAGCCTAATATTAAGCATATTTTTGACGGAATTATTGAATCTAATGACTATTATGATGTGTCATGCTGTAATCCGCCTTTTCATAAATCAGCTGCCGAAGCTCAAGCGGGCAGTGTCCGTAAAAATAATAACTTAAGTCGTAACAAGAAAAAACGTCAATCAAATTTAACGTCGACTCATTCAGCAAGAACGCTAAACTTCGAAGGGCAGAGTAATGAGCTTTGGTGCGAGGGCGGAGAGCTGGCTTTTATTAGTAATATGATTATTGAAAGCAAGCTAGTGGCTAGTCAAGTGGGGCTATTTAGTTGCTTGATTTCAAAAAAAGAAAATGTAAAACCATTAGCAGAGAAGATAAAATCGGTTAAAGCCACTTCCTCTTACGTTCATGAAATGGCACAAGGTAATAAAATTAGTCGTTTTATTACCTGGTCATTTACATAGAAATTTATCTTTATTAAAAATCTATTTGTTTTTTAGAAGCTATTTTATGGTGTCGTATTCAGATAATGAATTCTGTTTTATCATTGCTTGAATCTCATGTACATAAGCTTCACGACGGGTGCTGTACTTAAGTAACCCGTTGGCAATTTTTTTACCACCAACTGTTCTTCCTTTTTTTCTAATGGTTGCACGTATTTCTCTTAAATCTTCATATGAATATTGAGTATTCAAATTCAACATATACGATTGAACCGATTTTTGTATATTTTTAAATTTAGCTACCTCATGACGTTCCTTATTACCCCTCTTTTTAGGAATAATACCGCAGCCTTTCACATAGCACCATTGGCCAAATAAGTTATTACCTTTCTTGGCAAATCGAGAAGTGCCCCATGCAGATTCATTGGCGGCTTGTGCCAATACTAAAGAAGGTGGAATTATGTCTACTCTCATTAATAATTCTTGGTGGATTGCTTCAGGCGACTCAAGCTCTACCTTATATTTTTCTGCTAGTGTATTTAATACATCCAGCTCTGCAGTCGATAACTCTTGATCAGGCTCAATAGAGATAAGTTTTTCTCTCTCAGCTTTGATTGCTTCATTTGAAGCCAATGCCTTTGGTAATAAAAATGCAAAGAAATCAGCCTTTTTTTGATCAGTATCTGTATATACCGAAAAATCAGGTATTTTTGAGCTTTTGTCGAATACAATTGATGTTGCAGGTAAAGCCTCAATATTTCCTTCATCTGATAAAATTTTGCTACTAAAAAAACCGAAAAGGAAAGCAGACAATAAAAGTAATTTTAATGTTGCAATAGCAATAATTTGAAACGAGCTGAAGGGTAATTTCATAATTTTAAATAATAATCCGTAAGTAATTGTTTAAATTTAGGTGAATATTCTGCCTTAGAATCTGTCTTTATAACAACGGTTTCTTCAAAATAGTCAATATTTTTCAAAGTTGAGTGTTGCAGTGTAAAGGCAACTCTATGAGGGTCCTTACTTTGTTGGCTTTGAATCCAGTGTTTTGATCGTACTAATAAACTACTATCAACAGCGGCTTTTTCAAATTGTGAAAATTCATTACAGGGTAAGAGCAGCCAAGCAGTTCCTTGCGCAGATAACAGTTTACTGATACAGCCTGCTAGATGTAAAAAGCTTAAGCTGTCATTATGCCGAGCTTGATTCCGTTTTTGATTTGGTCCTTTCAGATTATCAGTAAAAAAAGGAGGGTTACTTACAATAAGATCAAACTTATGAGCAGGGCAATAACTTTGAATATCAGACTGAACAATAGATACCTGATGTTTAAATGGGCTGCGATCAATATTTTGCTTGGACTGTGCTGCGGCGGCTGAATCTAATTCTACCCCTACAATATTCTTTACACCCGCCTGGGCCAGTATCAAACTTAATAACCCTGTACCACTGCCAATATCTAAAGCAGTATTTGGAATTATATTTAATTCAGCTGTTGCTTGTTTGATAAATTGCGCACACAAACCGCCAAATAAACAGGCATCTAACGTAACCTTCATGGCGCATTGGTCTTGATCAATAGAGAACTTTTTAAAATGGAATGGCTTCATACTAATGAGTATATCAGCTGGCTATGTTTTTTATAACTTTGCGGGTAAATAGCTTTAAGCAACAGAAGATAGTATTTCATTGGGGCGCAAAATATATATTACCCATGCAATAGCAGTGGCGTAACACAGGTTAGTTGCTAACTCGCTATGTGGGTCTTCTAAGAAGGCACGCTGTGAAGCTAGGCCTCGAATACGACTGGCTAACTCTGGGTGAAATGCTAAATATTTATCCCATACAGTTTGATGTGTATGGCTATCTATATCAAACGGACCAAGTCCCTTTGATGAGTGCTGTTTTAGTGACGTGAGTTTTTGCTTTTGACTGGCAATAGCTACAAGCACATTTTCAGCACCCAAACCAGATTTCCCTAGATACTCTAAGGTTGGATGGATTATTTGTTCACGTAATTCTTGAGTTGTAATATCCACGGCCTACCTCCTAGGCATCCCGAATGGATTGCTTTTTGACTAATTCTTATTTATTAGGCAAAAACCTTGCCTAAATCCGTTAAACAGTCTGTTTTTATTACATATATTTTATATCGACTGTTTTTGCAGACAGTTTAGGGGTTTTATAAATTATTAGCTGATTGCCATAAACAGCGATAACTATAATACGGTTAAATCTAACTATCGATAAAGCATTTCAGTTTTTTGTAATCGGGTAAAATGAGTGGGCTGTCAAATTTATGTTAATCTAATCAGCACCAATGGGGCATGACTTTAGCCTGTATTGTAATATAACGTTTAAAATTGTTCGGAGTTCTGTTTTGCAATGGATCGATAGCCACTGTCATCTAGATTTTGATGATTTTCCTGATTCGGCCGCGCTAATTAATTCTTTGCAGCAATCAGGTTGTCAGCGTGTTTTGGTACCTGCCATAACGGCACAGTATTTTGATCGATTATTGGCATTCAAAAAAATCAAACCAAGCTTTGTAGATATAGCCTTAGGTTTGCATCCTTATTTTTTAAATAACCATGAAATGAGCCATTTAGATACGTTAGAGCAACTGGTAAAAACACATTCGCCAGCGGCAATAGGGGAGATAGGCTTAGATTATATGTTGGATGAATCTGGATTTAACAAGCAGTTAGAATTATTCAGTGCCCAATTAGCTATCGCTAAGCAATATGCATTGCCGATTGTTGTGCATTGTCGCAAAGCTCACGATCAGTTATTGAAGCTAGTAAAAACACAGGCACTTACCACAGGTGGGTTCATTCATGGCTTTTCTGGCAGTAAGCAACAAGCTGGGCACTATTTGGATGCGGGTTTCACCTTGGGTTTGGGTGGCGCGTTAACTCACCAGCGGGCAAAGGCCATGCACAAGCTAGTAGCTTATCTACCAGATAACGGCTTTGTGCTAGAAACGGATAGTCCTGATATGCCACCATCTTTTGCCAAAGGGCTAACTAACACACCATTAAATATTCCAAGAATTGCTGAGCACATAGCCTTGCTAAGGGGGCAAAGTGTACAGCAGGTGTTGCAATTAACTAATCATAATTATCAGCAGGTTTTTGAGAAAAGCGGCTATATTGAACTATAATTAAATAACTTATTGGAATTTTTAGGACAATTAGTGGTCAATTTCAGCCTAGTTCTTTTACTCTAGCTATGGCATGATTGGTCTGTTTTATATAACTGAATTTGTAATTAACGCGGCCTAATTAAGTTGGCTAGTTTTGAATTTTAAGTGGGAGTGTTAAGTGAGTGAATTGTTAAAGTGGTCAGCATTGATGACCTTTATACTGTTTCCGCTAGAAGGTTTGGCTAAGGTATCTCAACAAGAAGCCAATCGTTTAGGGAAAGATCTAACCCCAATCGGAGCTGAAAGGGCAGGAAATAAATCTGGAAGTATTCCGGCTTGGACTGGTGGTATTGCAAAACCTTTAGCGGGTTATAAAACGGGTGATTTTCACCCTGATCCATACGCGGGCGAGAGACCAGAGCTTGAGATTAATTCTAAGAATATGCTTAAGCACAAGGACTTTTTAACGAAGGGTCAAATGGATCTACTGACCAAATATCCAAGTTATCAAATTAACGTATACCCAACACACCGTAGCGCTGCCTATCCGCAGTTTGTTTACGATGCGGTTAAGAAAAATGCTACTTCGGCAACCCTGCAAAAATATGGTAGCGGTGTTCAAAATACAATTATGAGCAGCCCGTTCCCTATTCCAGTCAGTGGGCTAGAAGTTTTATGGAATCATACTTTGCGCTATAAGGGTTTAAGTTGGGAGTCTATTTCTGAATCTATGGATTCCACTTCAAGTGGAGACACAAACTTCAGAACTCTGGACTACAAGTACTACTTTGCTTACAGTGAGCCAAATATTACGCTTGAGGAAATAGACAATAAGATTTTTTATTTGAAGCGTAAAGTACTTGCTCCAGCTAGGTTTAAAGGTGGTATGGCTCTTATACATGAAACCTTAGATCAAGTTCTTTCACCACGAAAGTCATGGAGTTACAGCCCTGGTCAACGTCGTGTTCGACGTAATCCAGATCTAGCATACGACACAGCCAACCCTGATAGTGGTAATATATCTACTATTGATCAGGTTGATATGTTTAATGGCGCACCTAACTTCTACGATTGGAAGTTAATTGGTAAAACTGAAAAGTACATTCCTTACAACTCTTATAAGGTTCATCAGGGCAGCTTAAAACTCAATAATATTACTGGTAGTTTTCACTTAAACCCTAATTTATTACGCTATGAAAATCATCGTGTTTGGGTGGTAGAAGCTACTTTAAGAACAGGTGTGCAGCATAAATATGCTAAGCGTCGCTATTACTTTGACGAAGACTCATGGCAAATAGTACTGGCTGAAGAATATGATAATAATGGTAAGTTGGTTCAGTTTTCAGAGTCTCACACCATTAACTATTACGATGTTCCTATGGTGTATAGCACATTAGGCGCCATTTACGACTTAGAAAATAGTCGTTATTTTGTTGAAGGTCTAGACAACGAAAGAGCGCCTATATCTACCGATGTAGAGTTTGAACGGAAAGAATTTACCTCTTCTGCGTTAAGGCGCGAGGCTCGATAGATTCTTGCTTATAATGTTAGAACATGAAAATATGCCCTTTCTTTAAAGGGCATTTTTTTGCCTCTATTGTCATAAGAGTCCTATAAGAATCCTATAAGAGTTTGGCAAAATGTCTGACAAATTTATGAGTATTAGCTTTGCTTAGAGTTTTTTCTTTATTCTGTTTAGTAAGTGTTTGTCTTTTACTTACAGTCACCCCAACTGTATCTACGGCCTCAGATAGTATACTGCCTGCCAACTTTGCATCTATGCCAAATGATGTGCAGGCTTTATTACTTGAATACGCTTTTTTTAATGACCAGGTTAATCAGCACTGGGGTCTAGATTCCAGTTTTGCTAGCCAAAAATCCTATGTTAAGTACCTGGATGACTATTTAAGTCGTGCCAAAGTCGACTTTGATAAGGGTCAGTTAATAGTTGAAACGCTGGCTACCAGTGAACCTAAAGAGCAACTTAGAAGTGCAATTGTCACTGCATTATTAACACCTGACGACCCTAGCGGTGTTGATATATATTCGGCTACTAAGATTGATGTCAATGGTAAGCCATTTCTGTTGGGACAAGTATTAGATCAAACTGGCAAGCCCATTGCTTATAAATGGCGCGCTAAGAAATTTGCTAATTATTTAATTGATCAGCATTTACAGATTCTTGAAACTGAAAATGGTTTGCTCTATCAGGTTAAAATAGACCTTGTAAAAAATAGAACTCAGGTTGCTGCTAAAGGGATTAAGGCTTGGGTAGCGCAAGCCAGTAATCGCTTTAATTTGCCCGAATCTTTAATTTTAGCAATTATTGAAACTGAAAGTAGTTTCAACCCATTTGCAGTAAGTCATGCTAATGCCTACGGTTTAATGCAAATAATTCCATCAACAGCAGGGACTGATGTATTTAACTTAGTACTAAAAAAGCCTGGTAGGCCCTCACGTAATTATCTTTTTAATGCAGAAAATAATATTACTGTTGGTAGTGCTTACTTAAGTCTTTTACGTGATAGATATCTATCTGCAATAGAAAACCCCACTAGTCAGCTTTATTGTATTATTAGTGCATATAATGGTGGTGCGGGAAATGTGTTTAAAACTTTTCACCCCAGTCGTAAAAAAGCTATTGCCTATATAAATAGTTTAAGTGCTGATGATGTTTTATGGCGTTTAAGGAAAAAACAACCTAGCCATGAGGCTCGTCGTTACGTGGAAAAAGTACTAGTGAATAAACGTAATTATGAATAACAATAAAAGTAATACCATGCTTGAATCTTTGCAGGTCCAAGTGAATGATTTATTTAAAGCAAGTGTAGTGTCAGTAAGTATTCCAGAACTGAATATAAATTTATATTTACTTGACGCCAGTATCGAAAAAAATCAATACAGCCCAGAACAAGTAGATAGCATATGGGGCAATATGCCTTATTGGGCGTTTGCTTGGTCTAGCGGTAGGGCATTAGCTAAATATATTTTAGATAACCCACAACTAGTAAAAGATAAAACTATTTGTGACTTTGGAGCAGGTAGCGGCATTGTGGCGTTAGCAGCGTTAAATGCAGGTGCTAAAGCGGCTTGGGTATGTGACCTAGATCAGCAGGCTTTATTAGCCAGTCAGTTAAACGCAATTGAAAATGGCATGCATGTTTTTACATGTACCGATGTTTCTGAGGTGATAGATTTAGACTTATTAGTGGTTGGTGATGTTTTATATGACCCAAGAAATCACAAACTAGCTGAGCATCTATTTTCTCAGCGTTTACCGCTTATTTGGGCCGAAAGTGAGGCGCAAACTAAACTAACTCACTACGGTCCAGTAGCCAGTTATCAAGCACAAACTTACCCGAATCTTGGGGGGTTTGACGAACACCAAGATATTCATATTTATCATCATAAGATTTAGCGAATTTAGATGCTAGCTTGCAACTCTACTTGATCTTCAAGTTCTGAAATAACAGCATTTCTTAATTGCATGCATACATCTAGATCACTAATAGGTTCGCCATTTTTATCGGTTAGATAAAAAATATCGTTGACCTTTTCACCCTCGGTAAGTATTTTTGCAGTTTCTAATGTTAAATCAAAATCCATAAAAATTTGTCCCATTCTGGCAAGTAAGCCGGGACGATCAGGTGCAATTACTTCTAACAAGCTGCGTTTAGTATAAGGATCATTACTTAGGTAAACCCTAGGTTTAAACTCAAATTGTTTTAGCATACGTGATGTTCGACGTTGAATTAAGTCGGGGAAGTCAGAGGTATTTTCTAAAATATTTTCTAACGTTTTTTTGATCTTATCTAAGCGTGCTTCTTCGGTAATTGGGTTGCCAGTTTCATCCAGTACAATATAGGTATCAAGTGCATTGTTATTTGCTGAAGTTATGATTCGCGCATCTTGAATATTTAGATGTAGCTGGTCTAAGGCGGCTGTCATTACCGCAAATAAGTGGGGTTGATCCTTCATGAAGATAAAGATCTGCGTAGCACCTTCGTTTGCTTCATTACTAGTGTTGCCAATTAATACCAATGGCTTTTCAGAGTTACCATGTTTAAATAATGCTAAAGAATGCCAAATTAAAGTATCAACACTTTCTCTTAAGAAGTATTCGTCACCCGGGTTGTCCCAAAGTTTTAATAAGTCTTGTTTGCTGTAGCCATAATCAATCATGCGTTCAATAACTGCATCTTGAGTTTCTGTAACCCATTCGTCTTTATCTATTGGAGTGTTTAAGCCTTTACGAATAACACTGGATGTTTCGCTGTAAAGGGTGCGCATTTGTTCAGCACGCCAGCTGGTCCACAAAGTTTTATTTGTGGAATAAATATCAGCAACTGATAACACGAATAAATGGTCAAGATGTCGGGTCGTTCCAATCTGAGTGGCTAAATGATGAATAGCGTCGGGGTCGGCAAAATCAATTCTCTGAGAGGCTTGAGAAAATAATAAATGGTTTTTAACTAGCCAAGTAATAAGGTCAGTATCTTTTTGGCTTAGTCCGTGCTGAATACAAAACTGCTCGGTAATTTCTGCCCCTGTTAATTCGTGATCACCGGGCAATGCTTTACCAACATCGTGAAGTAGCGCTGCAATGTATAAGATTTCTTTTTTGGGGATGTTGTGAATCAACTTAGATGCTAACGGAAACAGTTGTTTTTCAGTACCAAAGCGTAAGTGTCGTATAAACCTAACGGCTCTAAAGCTGTGTTGGTCCACTGTGTAGCTATGGAATAAATCGTGCTGCATATGGCCTATAATATCGCCGAACTCAGGAATATATTGACCCAATATACCGTAACGCATCATACGCTCCAGTTCACGCACCACGTGATTAGGGTTACGTAAAATGGCAATAAAAGTTCGAGTATTATCTGGGTCCGACCTGAATGCTTCGTCAATCACATGGCGATGATCTCGCAGTGCTCGAATAGTATTCGCGCGCACTCCTTTCAGGGTGTCGTCTATTGCCATGGTATAAAAAACTTCAAGCATGGCATTGGGCGTGTGGTCAAATAATGTTGGGTCGATAATCTCGAGATAGTCGTTGCGGCGTTGAAAGTACTCGTTTATGGGCTCTACGACAGCCTCTTTTTTACTTTCTACAATAATCTCTTTAAACAACAGCATTAACAGCCCGTTAAGTTCTTCCATGGCAATGCTGTAGCGATAAAACTGGTGCATCATACATTCAACAGCCAGTTTGTCTGGCTGATCTACAAAGCCCATGACTGCAGCAATTTCTTGCTGAAAATCAAACAGTAATTGGTCTTCTTCGCGATCGGTGACCATGTGCAAGGCATAACGCAGTTGCCATAAAAAATCACGACAACGGTTTAGCATGCCGTACTCAAAATCGTTTAGTATGGCTTGGCTACTAAGGCTTTCTAGTTTGTTACTGCCAAAATGACGTTGTAAAATCCATACAATTGTATGCAGGTCGCGCAAGCCGCCTATGCCATTCTTAATATTAGGCTCAAGGTTATAACCTATATCTTGATGTTTTTTATGGCGCTCAGTTTGCTCTTGCCATTTCGCCTCAAAAAATTCGTCACTGGGCCAAATATTAAGTGCACTGGTATTTGCTGCCATAGTGCTGCGTAACGCGTCTGGGCCGGCTAGAGTGCGAGTTTCCATTAGGTTTGTAGCAATGGTTAAATCGTTTTTAGCTTCACGACTGCAGTCGTCTAATGTTCGAACACCATGACCAATATCTAGTTTTAAATCCCACATAAAGGTAATGAAATCTTGCATAGAACCACTATGTTCGGCAAAGGCATCTTCGTCTTTACTAAGTAATAAAATATCGATGTCAGATTTTGGGTGTAGCTCGCCGCGGCCGTAACCTCCGACCGCTAATAAGGAAATGTTGCTCTTGTGGGCAGGGAAAAATTTATCCCAAGCCGCTTTTAATATGTGATCCATAAACCAAGAGCGGGCATGGACTAGGGTGTTGGCATCTAATGATTTACGAAACTCATCATGCATAACTTCTTGAGCATGCTTGATGGCACTTTTAAAAGTGGGTATGGCAGGCTGCCCACTCGCCAAATTATCTTGGAATGTTTGATTATCAAAAATACGCGTTAACAAATCCTGATCCATCATATTAACTAGTTTATTTCTCCCAAGGAAATACTTCTTCTTTGCGACGGGTTAACACCTCTATACCGTCTGCAGTTACTAAGCAGGTATGCTCCCATTGAGCACTTAACTTACGATCTTTAGTAACCACTGTCCATTGATCGGGAAGTAGTTTACTTTGCGGTTTGCCTTGGTTAATCATCGGCTCAATTGTAAAACACATGCCTTCTTTAAGTGTCATACCAGTACCGGGGCGGCCGTAATGCATAACTTGTGGCTCCTCGTGAAAAACAGCACCAATACCATGACCACAATACTCCCTAACAACCGTGTAGTAATTTGACTCGGCGTGCTGTTGGATCACGTGACCAATATCGCCAAGCTGGCATCCAGGTTTAACCAAGGCCATGCCTTTGTACATACACTCTTGAGTTATCTCTACTAAACGCTTATCAGCCGGTTTTGGATCACCAACAAAGAACATTTTACTTGTATCGCCATGATATCCATCTTTAATAACGGTTACGTCAATATTCACCGAGTCACCTTTTTTCAAGGCTTTGTCATCAGTGGGAATGCCATGGCAAATAACGTGGTTAACCGAGGTGCAGATAGATTTAGGGAATGGCGGGTTACCGTAATTTAATGGCGCAGGAATACCTTTCTGGACGTCAACTATATAGTTGTGGCAAATCCTATCGAGTTCGCCAGTTGTTACGCCAGGCTTAACAAACTCACCAATCATCTCAAGTACTTCAGATGCTAGGCGGCCAGCTACGCGCATTTTTTCGATTTCTTCAGGTGTTTTGATGGTTACAGCCATGATTCCCAATTTCGCTTTGTCTTTAAATATGAACCTATTGTACGCAATTATGAGCAATAGATGAATATCTGAATTTAATGTTAGAAATACTCACTTATTTGTCTTTAGATATTGTTAAATACTTTTAATTACAAGGGTAAATATGGTATAAAGTGCGCGCTTGTTTTCGTGTATTGCGAATAAACAGGCAAATTAACTAAATCCGCACATACATCGACACATTGTTCTGGGTGTCTTTTTGAAGCTTTAGAAGCTTTACTGAGATTGGATGATGGGATGTATGGAGGCCTAACCCTATATAAAGGTATATATCATGGCTCAAGTAAATATGCGCGAACTGCTTAAAGCAGGCGTTCACTTTGGACACCAAACTCGTTACTGGAACCCAAAGATGGATCAATACATCTTTGGTGCACGTAATAAGATTCATATAATCAACCTAGAGCACACTGTTCCTGCTTTTAACGAAGCATTGAATCTTGTTAAAGGCCTAGCTGCTAAAAACAATCAAGTATTGTTTGTTGGTACTAAGCGTGCTGCCTCTAAAGTAATTCAAGACCAAGCTGCCCGTGCGAGCCAACCGTTTGTTGCTCACCGCTGGTTAGGTGGTATGTTGACTAACTACAAAACTATTCGTCAATCTATTAAGCGTTTAGGGACTCTTGAGTCTCAAAAAGCAGACGGTACTTTTGAGCAGTTAACTAAAAAAGAAGCGTTAATGCGTACTCGCGAAATGGACAAGTTAGAGCGTTCAATTGGTGGTATTAAAGAAATGGGTGGCTTGCCAGACGTTCTTTTTGTTGTTGATGTTGATCACGAACGCATAGCAATTCAAGAAGCTAACAAGCTAGGTATTCCAGTTATTGGTATCGTTGATACTAACAGCAACCCAGATGGCGTTGACTATGTTATTCCTGGTAATGACGATGCGATCCGTGCGATCGAAATCTTCACTTCTGCTATGGCTGATGCTGTAATTGAAGGCAAAGCTGAAGCCGGTGCTAAGGCACCAGTTAAAGAAGCTGATGCTGCTGAAGCGCCTGCTAAAAAAGCCCCAGCTAAAAAAGCACCTGCTAAAAAAGCTGCTCCTAAAGCAGAAGCCGCTCCTAAAGCAGAAGCTGCTCCTAAAAAAGAAGCTGCTCCTAAAAAAGAAGCTGCTCCTAAAAAAGAAGCTGCTCCTAAAAAAGAAGCCGCTCCTAAAGCAGAAGCTGCACCTAAAGCTGCTGAGTAATTTTTATTACTGCGCTTTAAACTAGAAAAGGGGGCTTGCCCCCTTTTTTACAAAGAATTTTTAAAAATCTATATTTTTGGGTGAGACTATGGCAGCTGTATCTGCAAAATTAGTTAAAGAATTACGCGATCGCACTGGCCTTGGTATGATGGAGTGCAAAAAAGCACTTGCAGCAGCCGACGGCGATATCGATGCAGCAATCGAAGAAATGCGTAAGAACTCTGGCCTTAAAGCGGCTAAAAAAGCGGGTCGTACCGCTGCTGAGGGTATCGTTGTTGTTAAATCAGCTGCCGATAACTCTTCTGCAATGCTAGTTGAAATCAACTCTGAAACTGATTTCGCTGCTAAAAACGACGATTTCCAAGCATTTGGCGCTAACGTAGCCGCGGCTGCATTTGCAGCAGACAATGTTGAAGTGGTTGGCCTTTTAGAAGCAGAGCGTGAAGCTTTGGTTCAAAAAATTGGCGAAAACATCTCTCCACGTCGCGCTGTTAAGTTGTCTGGCGATGTTGTTGGTGCTTACGTTCACTCTAACAGCCGAATTGCTGCACTTGTTGCGCTTAAAGGCGGTAACGTTGAGTTAGCTAAAGATATCGCAATGCACGTTACAGCGGTTAACCCGCGCGTACTTGCTCCTGCTGATATGGCTGAGTCTGAACTTGAAGCAGAAAAAGCTATCATTAAAGCTCAGCCTGATATGGCTGGTAAGCCAGATGCTATCGTAGAAAAAATGATGGGCGGCCGTATTCAAAAGTTCTTGAAAGAGAACAGCTTGTTAGAGCAGCCTTTTGTTAAAAACCCAGAGCTTACTATTGCTAAACTAGCAAAAGAAGCCGGTGCTGAAGTATTAAGCTTCGTTCGCATCGAAGTGGGTGAAGGTATTGAAGTTGAAGAAAGTGACTTCGCTGCTGAAGTAGCTGCACAGCTAAAAGGTTAATTTAAGCATTAACCTAATAAATGCCGAGTTTGGTTTTCCCTGCTCGGCATTTGTGTGTCATAACCCCGGTAAACTGAGCATTATTTGATCGCTCGGTGCTGGGGTTTTGCAGTGAAATAAAAGACTTATTTGTGTTAACTTAAGTCTAAGCAGAATTCAGAACCTAATAACTGAGGTGTTATATGCCAGCGACAGAAAATCGTAGCCCTAAATACAAACGCGTTCTTTTAAAGCTAAGCGGCGAAGCCCTTCAGGGTGATAAAGAGTTTGGTATTGACCCAAAAGTTTTAGACGCCATGGCGTTAGAAGTGGGTCAGCTGGTAGGTATTGGCGTTCAAGTTGGTTTAGTTATCGGTGGTGGTAACTTATTCCGTGGTGCCGAGCTGAGTAAGGCCGGGTTAGATCGCGTAACAGGCGATCACATGGGAATGCTGGCAACAGTAATGAATGCCTTGGCAATGCGCGACGCACTAGAGCGAAGCAATATTAAATGTCGTGTTATGTCTGCGATCCCTATGAGCGGTATTGTTGAGCCTTACGATCGCCGTCGAGCGGTTCGTCACATGACAGGCGGAGATGTGGTTATCTTCTCTGCTGGTACCGGTAATCCATTTTTTACTACCGATTCGGCAGCGTGTTTACGCGGTATTGAGATTGAAGCTGATGTAGTTTTAAAAGCGACCAATGTTGATGGAGTGTACGATTCTGACCCCAAGACAAACCCAAATGCTGTTAAGTTCGATACACTGACTTACGATGAAGTACTAGTGCGTCAATTGGGCGTTATGGATCTAACTGCAATTCTGTTAGCCCGAGATCACAAAATGCCAGTGCGTGTATTTAATATGGTCAGCCCAGGTATTATGGGAAAAATTATGATGAGTAGTGACGACGGCACTACTATATTGTGTGGAGAAAATAAAAATGATTAATGAAATTAAGAAAGATGCACAAGAGCGCATGCATAAAAGTGTTGGCGCTATGACAGATGCATTTAAAAAAGTAAGAACGGGTCGTGCTAACCCTTCTCTTTTAGATGGTATTACGGTTGATTATTATGGTTCTCCAACCGCTATCTCACAAGTAGCCAATATTATTGTTGAAGACGGTCGTACTTTGGCAATTAATGCCTGGGAAAAACCAATGATTGCTATTATTGAAAAAGCCATCATGAAAAGTGATTTGGGTATAAACCCAGCGACTAACGGCGATACCATTCGTATTCCTATGCCGATGCTGACTGAAGAAACTCGTAAGGATTTCATTAAGGTTGCTCGAGCTGAAGCTGAAAAAGGTCGTATTTCAGTGCGTAATATTCGTCGTGATGCAAACGGTGATGTAAAGTCGTTACTTAAAGAGAAAGAAATAAGTGAAGATGAAGAGCGTCAAGCAGAAGACGAGATTCAAAAAATCACCGATACATATATAGCTGAAATTGACAAATTGTTGGCTAGCAAAGAAAAAGATTTGATGCAGGTATAATCCTAAATTAAATAAAGCCATACCTAGAATATCGAGGAATGGCTTTATAATTAGGTCTAATCATGTCAAATAAACTACCAAAATTTGAGCAAATCCCAAGACACGTCGCCATTGTAATGGATGGGAATAACCGCTGGGCCAAGCGTCACCATTTACCGGGTGTAGCAGGGCATAAAAGCGGCGTTAAGTCTGTTCGTATTGTGATTGAGCAAGCCGCACGGCTGGGCGTAGAAGTACTGACACTTTTTGCTTTTTCAAGTGAAAACTGGAATCGCCCTGAAAAAGAAGTAAACGCTTTAATGCAGTTGTTTTTAACTGCGCTACAGCGTGAAGTTAAAAAACTTCACGAGCACAATATTCGCCTGGTAATCATGGGCGATATCAAAGGCTTCAGCCAAATCCTTCAAGATCATATCCACAAAGCTCAACAGCTAACCAAAGATAACGATGGCCTAACGCTAGTAATAGCGGCTAATTACGGTGGTCGCTGGGATATTAGTCAGGCAGCTAAACAGATAGCGCAAGATGTTAAGGTTGGAAAATTAGACCCCGAAGCCATAACGCCAGAGCTATTTGGTCAGTACACAAATTTAAATGAATTTCCTGAACCTGACTTATGTATCCGAACTGGTGGTGAGTTTCGAGTCAGTAATTTCATGTTATGGCAATTTGCCTATACTGAACTTGTATTCAGTAATGCATTATGGCCAGATTTTAAAGAAACTCACTTCTGGTCGGCAATAGAAGAATATAATAGCCGCACGCGACGTTTTGGTCGCACAGACGAACAACTACAGGAAGACAGTTAACGTGTTTAAACAACGCCTTATAACTGCGCTGATTTTGGCGCCAATTATGATTGGAGGAATATTCTTTTTACCTTTTCCTCAATTTATGATTTTTATTGCCGCTATTGCCGCTTTAGGTGCATGGGAGTGGGCAAATCTTTCAGGGTTAACGAATCAATTGGCTCGAGTTGCTTATGCGGGTGTGGTGGTGGCTATTATTTACGGCCTTTATCACTTTACTTTAGAGCAAGACCCAGAGATTTTATATGGAGCATTTGTCTGGTGGTTATTGGCGTTTATATTGGTCAAAACCCATCCCAAACTTTTAGGTGTATGGGGCAGTCAGGCTGCTCGGTTATTAATCGGGATAATAGTTATAGTGCCTATGTGGGTGGGTTTTGTGCAGTTAAATAGCTACCCAGGGGGATTAAACACCTATTTTATTGTTTACGTTATGTTCTTAATTTGGGGTGCAGATGTCGGTGCTTATTTTGCGGGCCGTGCGTTTGGCAAAAATAAGTTGGCTCCAAAAGTTAGTCCAGGTAAGAGCTGGGAAGGGGTTTATGGTGGGTTTGCAGTTACTACTCTCATGGCAATTGGCGGTGGTTTTTGGTTGCAACACAAAACCTTTCAAACCTTCGATTTAGAGCAATGGGTAACATTGTTTATTGTCACCATGATTGTTACCGCGGTATCGGTGGTGGGCGACTTGGTTGAAAGTATGGTTAAGCGTCATCGTGGTATTAAGGATTCAAGCAATCTTTTGCCAGGCCACGGTGGCATTATGGATCGTATTGACAGTATGACATCTGCGATTCCTGTATTTGCCTTAGCGCTTAGCCTAGTAGGTTGGGATTTAAGGCTATGATACAAGCGATTACCGTATTGGGAGCGACTGGCTCTATCGGTATAAGTACTTTAGATGTAATCTCAAGGCATCCAAATTTGTATCGTGTTTTTGCGATAACTGCGAATACTCAAGTAAACTTGATGGCTGAATTGTGCCTAAAACATAAACCAGAGTTTGCCGTCATGGCTGATGTGGCTGCAGCTCAGGCTTTGAAAAAAACGCTAGCCCCACACCGTATAACAACAGAAGTATTAGCGGGAGTAGAAAGTTTATGTGATGTGGCATCCCATTCAAGTGTGGACCAAGTAATGGCTTCCATAGTGGGTGCCGCAGGTTTATTACCCACTCTCGCGGCGGCCAAAGCAGGTAAACGCATACTGCTTGCTAACAAAGAGGCGCTTGTAATGAGTGGCGAAATCTTTATGCAAACAGTGGCAAACAATGGTGCTGAGTTACTGCCCATAGACAGTGAGCATAACGCTATATTTCAGTCACTACCGTCTGGTTTTGATCAAAATGAGCAGCAGAAGTCTCATGTGAGAAAAATTCTGTTAACCGCATCGGGTGGTCCTTTTAGGGGTTGGACAAAACAACAGCTTGCTCAAGTGACACCAGCTCAAGCCATAAAGCATCCTAATTGGTCCATGGGTCAGAAAATTTCTGTAGACAGTGCCACGTTGATGAACAAAGGGCTGGAGCTAATTGAAGCTTGCTGGTTATTTGACGTTAAACCTGAACAAGTAGAAATAGTGGTTCACCCGGAGTCAATTGTTCACTCAATGGTGCAATATGTAGACGGTTCAGTTATTAGCCAAATGGGTAATCCGGATATGCGTACGCCCATCGCCTATGGTCTGGCATGGCCGCAAAGAATCGACAGCGGTGTTGCGTCGTTAGACCTATTTAAAATTGCTCAGCTAAACTTTGAAGCGCCTAATTATGACGTATTCCCAGCATTAAAATTGTGCAGTCAAGCGTTTGAAGTAGGCGGAACGGCTCCTGCTATCCTTAATGCGGCAAATGAAGTGGCGGTTGAAGCATTTTTAAGGGAACAAATTTCATTTCCACTAATCACAGATCTGATAAATGCGGCGTTAGACCACTGTAATGTAACGTCTGCATCTTCTTTAGAACACATTTTTCAGGCTGATCTATCAGCTAGACAATTTGTCCAGGAAAAAATAAAAGCATGACGGTTTTATATAGCGTATTAGCTCTAATTGTAACTCTTGGAATACTTGTGACTGTTCATGAGTACGGACATTACTGGGTGGCCCGTCGTTGTGGGGTTAAAGTACTGCGTTTTTCGGTGGGCTTTGGCAAAATATTATGGAGCCGTACCGATAAAAACGGTACCGAGTTTGCAATAGCCGCAATCCCGTTAGGCGGTTACGTAAAAATGCTTGATGAACGTGAAGGTCCGGTAGCCGATGAATTGCTAGATCAATCGTTTAATCGTAAAACCGTATGGCAGCGTATGGCCATTGTATTAGCGGGTCCTGCTGCCAATATATTATTTGCTATATTCGCCTACTGGATCATGTTTATGGTGGGTGTATCGCAGGTTAAGCCAATTGTTGGCGAACTAGCGCCACAAGGCATTGCAGATAATTCAGGCATGCAGAGTAATCAGTTAATTACCGCGGTAGATGGCCAAGCGGTAGAAAGCTGGCAGCAAGTAAATTTTCAATTGTTAGCGCGTATTGGTGAAACAGGTGAAATTGAAATATCGGCAGGCGATCAATCTTATTCACTGGCCATACAAGAATGGCTAAGCAACGCAGAGCAACCAAATCCATTAACCGATTTAGGTATCCAACCATACCGTCCACAAGTACCAGCTATTTTAGCCGAGTTGCAAGACGGTAAAGCCGCCAAACAAGCTGGTCTATTACCGGGTGACTTAATTGAAAAAGTAGACGGTGTAGCCATTCAGCAGTGGTATGACTTTGTAGAACTTGTGCAGGCAAGCGCTGGCAAGGCTTTGAATATACAAATTATGCGTAATCAGCAGGCGCTAGAATTAACGCTGATTCCTGGTGTCAGAGTTTTAGAAAATGGTAAAACAGTAGGCTTTGTAGGCGCCATGGTTCAGCCACCGGTTATACCTGACGATTTTGTTACCACCTTAAGATACAACCCAATTACAGCATTGCTTAAGGGTGCTGAAAAAACTTGGAACATGTCTGTGGTGACGCTCGATTCTATCGGCAAAATGATACAGGGATTATTGTCCGTTAAAAACTTGAGTGGGCCGATTACCATTGCTAAAGTAGCCAACGATTCTGCCCAAGCAGGATTTGAAGCTTTTGTTGGCTTTTTAGCGTATATCAGTATCATGCTTGCGATTGTGAATTTACTGCCTATTCCAGTATTGGATGGTGGTCACTTTCTTTTTTATGTAATAGAAGCCATAAAAGGCTCTCCAGTGTCAGAAAAAATTCAGCTTATGGGAATGAAACTGGGCATGACAATGATGTTAATGATAATGGTTGTCGCCATGTTTAATGACGTAAGTCGTTTGTAAATTATTCGTTTATAATATCGATCAAGCGACAAGTAATAAAAGTAATTGTTTTAAGGGCATATGCTGACAGCCTGAATATCAGCGGTATAGATAATAATAAGTTCGGAATCAAATGAAGTTTATAATAAGTTTATTTTTAACAGTATGCGCAACCATGGCGCAAGCCGCATCTTTCAAAGTTGAAGACATTAGAGTCGATGGTTTGCAGCGTGTAAGTGCCGGTACAGTATTTGCCGCATTTCCTATAAACATAGGAGAGAACGTAACCGACCAAGCTTTGGCGCAAGCTAGTAAAAGTTTATTTAAAACGGGATATTTTAACGACATTGAGCTGCAGCGAGACGGTAATATTCTAGTTATTAAGCTAGTTGAGCTGCCGACTATTACTGAAATTAAGATCGATGGTAATAGCGCCATTGAAACAGAACAATTATTAGAAGGGCTAAAACAAGCAGGATTAGCTGAAGGTCTAGTATTTAAACGCTCAACCTTAGAACGACTAGAGCTAGAACTAGAGCGTCAATATGTAAGCCAAGGTCGATACGACGCTGAAATAGACACCGAGGTTAAAAAGCTGCCTCGAAACCGTGTTTCGTTACAGATTAATGTAGATGAAGGTTCTATTGCATCTATTAGCCATATGAATATTGTTGGAAATAAAGTATTTGATAAGCAGGAGCTGTTTAAGCAATTTGAACTGGTGACTACCAATTTGTGGTCATGGTATAAAAGCGATGACAAGTACTCTAGAGAGAAACTTGGGGGCGACTTAGAACGTTTGCGCTCGTTTTATTTAGACCGTGGTTATATTCGTTTTAACGTAGAGTCTACTCAAGTCTCTTTGTCGCCGAATAAAGAAGACGTTTATATTACCGTCAATGTTCATGAAGGTGACGTTTACAAGGTAAACGAAGTTAAATTGGCGGGTGACCTGATTGTAGACGAAGCAATATTAAAGCTTTTAGTGATCATTAAAGAAGGGCAAACCTTCAGTCGTCGTAATATGACATTAACTCAAGACTTAATTACTAAGCGTTTAGGTAACGAAGGTTTCACCTTTGCAGGTGTTAACGGCGTGCCAAAAATAAACGATGAAGACAAAACCGTAGATATCACCTTTTTTGTAGAGCCTGGTAAACGCACTTACGTACGACGTATTAACTTTATGGGCAACGAATCTACCATGGATGAAGTACTGCGCCGCGAGATGGTACAAATGGAAGGTGGTTGGGCATCTACTGAACTTATAGAGCAATCTAAAGCTAGATTAGAGCAGCTTGGGTTTTTCAAAGGCGTGAACGTAGAAACTCCTAAAGTACCAGGAACAGACGACTTAATTGATGTTAACTACTCAGTAGAAGAGCAGCCAAGTGGTAGCTTGAATTTGAGCCTTGGTTACTCTAGTGCCGACGGTATGATTATAGGCTCAAGCGTTAGCCAAAATAACTTTTTGGGAACGGGTAAAAAAATGAGCACCAGCGTTAATAAAACCGACGCTCAAACAAGTTTAAATCTGTCGTTTAGCAACCCATATTACACCGTTGATGGCATTAGCCGTGGCTATAGCTTGTTTTATAGTCAAACCGATTTTTCGGAGTTTAATTCAAGTAACTACAGTACCGATACCTACGGTGGTCGCAGTAACTTTGGCTTTCCTATTAGTTCAAGAGAGCGTCTATCGTTTAGTGTAGAGGCCAGCCAAACAGAAATGAATATATCTTTCTTCGCACCACAAGAGATTCAAAAATTTGTTGATATTCAGGGCGACAGCTTTATGGAGTTTACCCTTGGTAGCACATGGAGCTGGACCACTTTAAACCGAGGTTTATTTCCTACTGCTGGTGCCAAACAAAGCTTAAGTTTAGAAGCCACGGTACCGGGTAGTGAATTAGAGTATTATCGTGCTACCTATAATGCGCAAAAATACTTTCCATTATCTATTAATGGTGATTGGACCTTCCGTATTCGTACCGAGCTAGGATATGGGGATGGCTATGGCGATACAAAAGAACTGCCGTTTTTCCGCAACTTTAGAGCGGGTGGCGTGGGCTCTATTCGCGGTTTTGAAAGTAATTCTCTTGGACCTAGAGCTGCTCGATTAGTCGACTCTGCTTTAGATTTAAATGGTGATACAGACCTGACTAATGACACCCAATGGGTTGCCGATACAAATAGCTTAGGTGGTAATCTGTTAACTGAAGCTTCTATGGAGTTAGTATTCCCATTACCATTCATAGAAGATCAACGCAGTATGCGCAGTGTACTATTTGTTGATGCTGGCAACGTATTTGATACAGAGTGTTTAGCGTTACCAGAAGATTCATCAGGTTCATCTGAACATCCTTCATGTATTGAAGGGTTTGACGCTGAAGAAATTAGAATTGGTGCAGGTGTCAGTTTGACCTGGGTAACGGCTATAGGGCCATTAACCTTTACCTTTGCCCGTGATCTTAAAAGCCAAGACGACGATGAAACAGAAGGTTTCGAATTCTCATTAGGTCAGGTGTTTTAATTAACAGCCTATTTGTATGCCATTAGCACTGTGTTGTAACCATTAGTGCTAATTATATTTTAATTTAGTTACAAAATAATTTACCATACTCAATAATAATAATTTTATATTTAGGAATATAGCAATGAATAACTGGAAAACACTATTAGCCGCGGCACTATCACTTACACTTTCAGCGGGCGCATTTGCCACAAAAATTGCGGTAGTCGATATGGAGCGTGCATTGTTTCAATCGGAAGGTGCTAAATCTTCTTTTAAACAAGTGGAAGACCAGTTTGGCGATAACCTAGTTAAAATAAAAGAACTAGAAAAAGAGCTAATGGATAGTCAGAAAAAATTACAAAAAGATGGCGCCATTATGAGCGACGACGAACAGCGAAAATTGCGTAACACGGTTAAAGAAAAGCAAAGTGAATTCCAGTTCCATGCGGGTAAATTACAGCAAGCTGAACAGCAATGGCGTCAACAGTTTTTCCGCGCTAATATGCCTCGTATTCAAGAGATTTTGAAAGCTATTATTGATGAACAAAAAGTAGACATGGTGTTAAGTGGTCAAGCCGTTATTCATGTGACACCAGAATTAGACTTAACAAAAATACTTTTAGATAAACTAAACCAAGCCTCTACAGCGAAAAAGTAATATGACCGTTACTTTAGGGCAGGTGGCTGAATTATTGGATGCTCAATTTGTTGGTGACGCCAATCTTGAAATAACAGGGTTGGCGACACTTACTGCAGCTCAACCAGGCGAGCTTAGTTTTTTAGCAAACCTTGCCTACCGCGATCAACTGACCTCAACCAAGGCCAGCGCGGTTATTGTTCACCCCCGTCAAGCAGAAGAATGTCAGTGTGCCGCGATTATTTTGGATAACCCATACCTTGGTTATGCAAAGGTATCGGCTCTGTTTAATACTCTGCCTAAAGTCGACAATAGCATTCACCAATCTGCCGTTGTCAGTCCAACCTCGGTAATTGGTAACAACGTGACGTTAGGTGCAAATTGTGTGATTGAAGATCATGCTGTGATCTCTGATGGCGCCATAATTGGCAGTGGAAGTGTTATTGGTGCCAATAGTCGAATTGGTGAACGTACCCGTCTGCATCATAATGTTTCGGTTTATCATGACGTAGTAATTGGCAGCGACTGCATTGTTCATAGCGGCGCTGTTATTGGCTCAGACGGCTTTGGTTTTGCCAATGATAAAGGGCAGTGGGTCAAAATATGCCAAATTGGTGGAGTGTTGATTGGTAATAATACCGAGATAGGTGCCAATACAACTATTGACCGTGGGGCTATGAGCGATACAACAATTGGCAATGGCGTAAAGTTAGACAACCAAATACAAATTGCCCACAACGTTGAAATTGGTGACCATTGTGCAATGGCGGCAGGAACCATGATTGCCGGCAGTACAAAAATTGGAAAATGCTGTACTTTGGCAGGTGGGGTTGGAGTAGCTGGTCATTTAGATATCGCTCCAGGTTCTCACGTAACGGCTATGACGCTGGTTACTAAAAGTATTAGCGAAACTGGCAGTTATTCGTCGGGTACCGCAATGTCTAAAACTTCTGAATGGCGTAAAAGTGCCGCTCGTTTCAGACAGTTAGACGACATGGCTAAACGCATTCGTGCATTAGAGAAGGCTTAATGGAAAACTTATGGCAGTAATGGATTACCAAGAAATTACCGACTTATTGCCACACAGATATCCTTTTTTGTTGGTAGATCGAGTCACCGATATTGAAAGTAAAGTTCGAATTAATGGCTATAAAAACATTACTAGCAACGAGCCTTTTTTTACTGGGCACTTTCCAGGTAACCCAATAATGCCTGGAGTTTTAATTTTAGAATCTTTGGCACAATTGTCGGGCCTACTTGGTTTAGAAGCCATGGGCAAAGAACAAGCAAAAAACACTATATATTACTTTGCGGGCATAGATAATGTTCGCTTTAAAAAGCCTGTAGTACCAGGTGATCGTCTAGAAATGGAAGCTCGTTACGTTAACGATAAGCGAGGGATTTGGCGGTTTGAATGTGAAGCCAAGGTAGATGGCAAATTGGTCTGCAAAGCAGAAATCTTGTGTGCAGCAAGGGAAATAGAATCTTGATAGATCCACGCGCAATAATTGACCCAAGTGCTGAAGTAGCACAAAACGTAAGCATTGGCCCTTGGACTATAATTGGTCCTAATGTAGTGATTGGTGAAGGTACCGAAATATCTAGCCATGTTGTGGTTAAAGGTCCTACCACCATTGGAAAAAATAATCGTATTTTTCAGTTTTGTACCATTGGTGAAGACTGCCAAGATAAAAAATTTAAAGGCGAAGCGACTCGTTTAGAAATTGGTGACAATAATATTTTTCGCGAAGCGTGTACCGTGCATCGAGGCACTACCCAAGATAACGAATTAACCAAGATTGGCAGCAATAATTTGTTCATGGTTAATGTCCATGTAGCTCATGATGTAGTTATGGGTGATAACTGTATTCTAGCCAACGATACAAACATAGCGGGTCATGTTGAGATTGGCGATTTTGTTATTTTAGGTGGAGCATCACAGGTACATCAATTTGTAAAAATTGGTGCTCATAGTATGTGTGGTACTGGCTCGGTTGTATTAAAAGATGTGCCTGCGTACATCATGGCAAATGGTAACTCGGCCAAACCTCATGGTATAAATATTGAGGGCTTAAAGCGTCGTGGATTTGAAAAATCGGATATCCGCACGCTAAGAATGGCTTATAAATTCATTTACCGTAAAGGCTTAACCACAGAAGAAGCATTAGTGGAGGTAAAGCAATTACTTGCCGAGTCTAAAACAGTGGGTCTGCTAGTTAATAGTATTGAAAATTCTACACGTGGAATCATTCGTTAATGTCCAAATGCTTTGCTATGGTCGCCGGAGAAGCCTCTGGTGATATTTTAGGTGCTGGCTTAATCAAAGCACTAAAAACCAAATACCCCGATGCTAGATTTGTAGGCATTGGCGGCCCTAAAATGATAGCCGAAGGGTTTGAAACCTTATACTCCATGGAACGTTTATCGGTAATGGGGTTATTTGAAGTTTTAACTCGGTTAGGCGAATTATTAAAAATTAGAAAGCAGTTATTTAATACTATTAAAGATATGAAACCAGATGTATTTATTGGTATCGACGCGCCTGATTTTAATTTATCGCTAGAGCGTAAATTAAAACAAAGTGGCATTAAAACGGTTCATTATGTGAGTCCAAGCGTTTGGGCTTGGCGTGAAAAGCGTGTATTTAAAATTAAACAATCGGTAGATTTAGTTTTATGTTTATTTCCGTTTGAAGTAGATTTTTACGCTAAATATGATGTGCCAGCTATTTTTGTTGGTCATACATTAGCCGACGCTATTGATTTAGAACCCAATGTTGCAGAAGCTAAAAGTATATTAGGAATTGCTGACAACATACCCATAGTCGCTATTTTGCCCGGAAGCCGCGAAGGTGAAATTAGTCGATTAGGTGAACTTTTTTTACAGTCGGCCGAAATAATTCAAAAAGCTATTCCTACCGTACAGTTTATTATTCCCGCTGCCAATGAAGCAAGAAAGCAACAGTTGCAGCAGCTATTATCTGACTTTGAAAGTGTGCATGTAACCTTGTTAAATGGTCAAAGTCGTGAAGCCATGTGTGCATCAGATGTTGTATTAATGGCATCGGGGACGGCTGCCTTAGAAGGCATGTTATTTAAAAAGCCATTAGTTGTGTCTTACCGTTTATCTAAACTAACAGCTTTCTTCGTCTTTAGAATGTTACGTCAGCCGTTTGTATCGCTACCCAACTTGCTTGCCGGTAAAGAATTGATTCCTGAAATTTTACAAGACAATGCAACACCTGATGCTCTATCAAAAGCGGTATTAAAATTTTTACAAGATGAAAATGCCTCTAAGCATTTATATGAAGAGTTTTTAACCATACATAAAACTTTACGTGTTAATGCCGACGAGTGTTCTGCAAAAGCCATTGAGCAACTAATAAACGCTTAGCAAATTAATAGTTATTGTGAACAAAGATAAACACCTATGTTAGAAATTATTCCTCAAGAACAGCTTTTGCTTGATCAGCATATTATTTATTGTGGTGTTGACGAAGCGGGAGCTGGTCCATTATGCGGCGATGTAGTGGCAGCTGCTGTGATTTTAGATCCACTTAACCCTATTCAAGCATTAAATGATTCTAAAAAACTCAGCGAAAAAAAGCGTGAAGCGTTATTTCCTGAGATTATGGAAAAAGCATTAGCCTTTTGTGTTGCAAGAGCCACTGTAGATGAAATTGATGAGATAAATATTTTGCATGCCCGCATGTTAGCCATGACCAGAGCGGTAAATGGACTGGTAGTAGCACCAGGTCATGCATTAATAGATGGAAATAGATTGCCGTTAAATATGTGCTGCGAAGGTACGGCTATTATAAAAGGCGATGCTCTAGTACAAGCTATCTCAGCAGCTTCTGTATTAGCTAAAGTAACCCGTGACCACGACATGGTTGAACTGGACAAATTATATCCTATGTACGGTCTAGCCAAGCATAAAGGGTATCCTACCAAGGCTCATATAGAAGCTTTACAGCAACATGGGTTGCAGGAAGGTGGATCATATGAGATTTATCGTAAAACATACGGACCCGTTAAAAAAATAATCGCAGAAGGTTTGCAGGGCTAACAATTGGCATCCGCTTCATAGATACCCGCGTTCGCGAATAAGACGGGGTCTTTGTATACACTGCATTGGCGAGTAAGACATGGAGCAAGTAGCAGTCATTTCTAAATTAACTTGGCTTCTCACAGCTGGGCTGCATTTTTATTTTATCTGGGTAAACCTCCCAAGCCGCACCGGTAATAAAATCGGTGGGTAGGCTAATCAAGCCTGCATCCATCACTAAACCCAAAAGTGAGGTGTAATTAAAACGTGCTTGAGTAGTAAAGCTTTGAGTGCACTCGCCCAGTTCCACCCGTATATCGTGAGCTTGATCTCTGGCCACTTCTTTGGTTGCATACCCAGTTCCCACATAGCGATCATTAATAAAAATCTCGGCTTGTGCATGTGTTTTAATCGTTAAGTTTTGCTGGTCGCCATTTAAGATCGAGGCGCAACCACTGGCCAAAAAAGAAAAAATGACCATAAAGCTAATTTTAATTCTATTCACTTTTTTCTCCTTATAGCTTTATTTCGTAAGAGACTTGGGTAAACCATTGAGTGAACTTTTCATTTTCACCATCATGAGAAACCTCCAGTTGACTAACTTGTAATCGCCAAGCCGTTTTATCTGTGCTGCGATAAAGCAATGCGGCCGCAATTTGTATTTCGGTTAAAGCTTCAGAATTGGATGTGAAGGTCTGTGTTACCTGCTGACTAGAGCCAGCATCTTGAGGTTCTATAGTCAGTGTTTCAATGTCGCTGTATTCGCTATTACCCACTACCAAACCAGCTTTAGCTTGTATTAAAAAGCGATCGGATATTGGTAAATAAATAACATGGTTTATGTAAAGACCAGCAATGGCAATGTCAGCTTCTCTTAACCGGCTTTCAATAATATTATTATCATCGGCTGTTATCAGGCTCTTATTGAACTCTATCGAGCCATAGCTGATATACCCAAGCTCAATACCATAGTGCTTATGAAAGCGTAGGTTGGCATAAATGTTAAATGGTTTTGAGCCACTTTTCACCTCTGAATAACTAGGAGTTTCGGTTGTTAATGGGTCAAGTTGTCTAATAGGATCATTAAACACAGCTTGTGTCCAAGCATGTCCTAAGCCAAACCCAATTGAGTAATCAATAGGGTAGCTATAGGTTAAACTTGAGCTGAAAAGTATGGTTAGAAATAATAATACGCGCATAGTCGATCGCTTTTTTTGGTCATGTTAGCCTGACTTTCAATTAAGCTCAATTGCTTTATTAGAATAGCAATAGCGATTGGTACGATTGTAGAGCTATTAATATTTTTACCTAGCCTAATTATTTCTTTCTTGATTTCTGTTTATTATCGTTACCATCAGGAATGTCTTCACAAAAAAACGTTAAAATATCTTCTTTACGTTTCATCGCGTCATCATAACCTTGCTGAATTAAATCTCGGCAAAAACCTCGTTCGAATAATAAATAACTTAATACACCAGCACCGCTTGTTTTAGTTGTACCGCTGCCTTTTAAAAAGAAGCGCAGTGATTTAGGAAGCTCTCTAGCATGTTTTGCAGCAATTTCGTCGATAGATATGCTTGGGTTTATTTCTAATATATCTACGGCCTTTAAAGTAATGCCTTCCTCAATCATGACATGATCAGGGATTTTACTTAATGTACTATTAATACGTGTTAATCGTTCAACATCACTCTCCATACTATCCAAAAAAGCGGCATTGAACATGTGGTTCATTATTTTTGCCATACTTGGGTAGTCTTTCATTGTTTCTCGTTGTTTGCGCTTGTGGGCTGTACCACTTACACCAATTACAAGTACTTTTTCTGCGCCTAGGTGTAAAGCTGGGCTTATGGGAGCCAGTTGTCGAATAGCGCCATCACCAAAAAATTCTCGATTAAGCTTTATGGCCGGAAAAACGGCCGGAATAGCCGATGATGCAAGCAGGTGATCTACATTAATTCGTTGCCTTAAACCTACTCTGCGTAATCTTTGCCAATTTTTAATAGAGCTGTGAGCTTGAAAAAAGCTAACTGATTCACCACTGGCATAACCTGATGCTGTTACAGAGATTGCATGTAGGTCTTTATTATCAATAGCTTTTTGAATGTTCTCGTATTGAATGACTTTGTTTAATAAGCCTTTAAGAGGTGAGTTGTCTAAAAGAGAAACCGACTCTCCAGATTTATAGCCAAAAAGGGTATTAAGTACAAACTTAGTAGAAGAATTAAAAACACCTTTAACATCGGTTCGATAGACTTGGTCGCTACTAAAATTTTTCCAAATATTTTCTAAACTGCGAATGCCTAGTTTGTAGTGACCTGAATAACTGGCCAGTGCCACTGCATTAATTGCCCCAGCACTTGTACCAGATATAACTTGAAAAGGATTTTTACTGTCACTTGGTAATAATCGACAAATGGCTTTAAGCACGCCCACTTGATAAGCCGCTCGCGCTCCACCACCAGATAGTACCAAACCGATTTTTTTATCGACTAATTTCAGGGTCATAAATTTGAAAATAATAAGAGGAATATGCCGTTAGTATAGTTCATAATATGGTTAAAATAATAGGAAAGCATTATGTTTACCGGAATAGTCCAAACATCACTACCCATTACTAATATCGTTAAGAAAACTGGCTTATGGAGTCTAACACTCGAGCTGCCTAGCCATATGTTGCCAGGCTTAACAACGGGTGCCAGCATTGCCTTAAATGGTACGTGTTTAACGGTGACGACTATAGACCAAAACATGGTGACTTTTGACGTGATGATGGCAACCTTAAACACCACCAACTTAAATACATTAAGTATAGGTACAGAGGTTAATGTTGAGAGAGCTGCGAAGTTTGGCGATGATATTGGTGGACATCAATTAAGTGGGCACGTGTTTGGCCAAGCTTCTATTGTTGAAATAGTGCGCCCAGAGAATAACTGTATTATCTGGTTTGAAATTCCAGAGCAATTTAAAGGCTATATTTTTGACAAAGGTTATATTGGCTTAAATGGCTGTAGTTTGACCATTGCAGGTGTTGAAGAAAACCGCTTTTGTGTGTATTTAATTCCCGAGACTTTAGATATAACAACTTATAAAGACAGTGTAGTTGGCGATATGATTAATTTAGAAGTAGATAGCCACACTCAAGCTGTGGTTGATACAGTAGAGCGCATGTTAAAACACAAGGGTTTAGTTTAAAACGAATTGGCTGGTAACTATTTAAGGTTACTCGTCTTACCAGAAGTTAGGAACTAACTATCAGGTATCCAGTTAAGATTATTTAGAGCTGAAACTTGGATACCTGCGTTCGCGAGTAAGACGGGTTTTGTGATACACCTTATTCGCGAGTAAGACAGGTTCTGTTTTATAATTTTTTTAAATACTGTGCAATATCCCCAGACTCATACATCCACTGCACATTACCGCTTTCATCTTTAATACGCAGGCAAGGCACTGTTGCTTTACCGCCACCTTGAATAAGATCTTGTCGGTTTTTAGGGTTGGTTAGAGTGTTCATTAGCTCTACTTGCACATCGGTTTTACGCATTTCACGTAACACCATTTGGCAAAAGGGACATTGATCATAGTAATACAGGGCGTAACTGGACATAATTCTGTGCCAAATAAGTTATGGAAGCTGGTTAATACATAATGACTAGTAATATATTGAAATGTTAGACCAAATCATACTATTTTTTATCAGTACCATAGCAAATATTTTTTCAGCCTTTGCAGGTGGTGGTGCAGGGTTGATTCAGCTACCTGTTTTAATCTTCATGGGCCTGCCATTTTCAGTGGCATTAGGTACTCATAAAATTGCTACGGTGGCGCTTGGTTTAGGCGCTACCATTCGAAATGTAAAGGAAGGCCATACCAGTTGGCGGCTGAATGTATTTATGCTGTTGGCTGGCATCCCAGGGGTAATACTGGGAGCATGGTCCATAACTGGAGTTGACGACCGCCTAGCTGAAATAGCACTGGGCATGCTCACACTAAGTTTAGGTGTGTATTCTATTTTTAAACCTGAGCTGGGTATTCATGCTGTTAATAACAACCGTCACACCCAAGGTTACATTATTGGTGGTGTGGGTTTGTTTTTAATTGGCTTCACAAATGGAGCCCTTTCGGCAGGTACAGGTTTATTTGCTACGATGTGGCTGGTTAAATGGTTTGGCCTTAGCTATAAACACGCGGTGGGTCATACCTTAATTGCAGTTGGTTTGTTCTGGAATGCCAGTGGTGCTGTGACAATTAGTATTATTGGTGAAGTCCAGTGGGATTGGTTACCGGCATTATTATTAGGGTCGTTATTGGGTGGATACATGGGCGCCCATCTTGCTATCAGCGCAGGATCAAAATGGATCAAGCGAGTTTATGAGGTGATTACTGTAATAGTGGGGTTATCGCTTATTTTTGCCCTGAAATAACGCTGTGGTTATGCTAATATATTTCGCGAATTGATATCACTCCAGTGTTGTTATGGGGTGGGCTTTAAATTTTTAGATTAACTATTAGGCGAATTATGAAACTTGATACTCCAGCACAAAAAGTAAGCTACTTAATCGGCCGCCAAGTTGGCGACCAACTTAAAGGCAGCCAGTTCCCTGGTTTTGAATTAGACGGTGTTGTTCAGGGCATTAAAGATTCTATGAGCAACGCAGAAATGCCTTTGGCTCAAGACGAAATTGAAGCCGCATACGAAGTTATCCAAGGCGAAATGCAAAAAATGCAAGCTGAATTGACTGCAAAAGCTCGTGAAGCTGGCGATCAATTTTTAGCTGAAAACGCTAAAAAAGACGGCATTGTAGTATTAGAAAGTGGCCTTCAATACGAAATCTTAACAGAAGGCTCTGGCGCGCAGCCTACAGCGGCTTCAACTGTACGTACTCATTACCACGGTACATTTACCGACGGCCGTGTGTTTGACAGTTCTGTTGAACGTGGCGAGCCGGCTGAATTTCCAGTAGGCGGCGTAATTGCTGGCTGGACTGAAGCTCTTCAACTGATGCAAGAAGGTTCTAAATGGCGTTTATATGTGCCTAGTAATCTTGCTTACGGCGAGCAAGGTAGCCAGGGCGCAATTCCTCCACACAGTGCATTAGTATTTGAAGTTGAGCTAATTGCAGTTGTAGGTTAATTTGAGCGCTTAACTGCCAAATTATAGAAAAGGCGGCCTGACAATAGGCCGCCTTTTTTGTGTCTGTTGTTTTATTTTGTAGTTGTTCGGTTAACTGAGCCTGTATTTTAGCCCGTCCTAAACGCTGTGGGTGAAACCCCTGACCACTTTTTAAAAGCATGTCTAAAATTTGCCACATCGCTAAACCCCAAGCTATCGGCTATGTCTTCGGTGCTCATTATATTTTCTTCTAGGCGCTCAATAGCGTAATTACATCGAAAGCGGTCAACCAGTTTTTGGTAACTGGTTCCGGCATTTGCCAGTTGGCGGCGCAGAGTACGGCCACTCATGTTGAATGCGCTTGCTAACATATCAAAGCTAGGGTGGTCGCCTAAAGAAGTCTTTAAAATAATATCAATATCGTTGAGTAAATATAAATTTTTAGTATTTAAAGAATGGGCCACGACTAGACTGGTATGTGGTGTAACGTGCATATTTCCCCCAAGCATTTGAAGCGCGTAATGCGATAAAAATTAATAACTGCTGTTAACAGTTCATTAAAGTTAGATTACGGGGGGACTTGAATACAGGCTATTTTAATCGTTTCTCAATATTGAAAAAGCACTGTGCAATTATTAAAAAACCTATGTAAATCAGTGGTTTATTTGGTTAGTCTGGGTTTGTACTTAAATGGCGATGCTCGGTTGGGGTTATATTTTTAATATCTTTAAACGCGCGATTGAACGAGCTAAGGGTTCTGTAGCCAACATCTAATGAGATATTTAGGATAGGTGTGTGGGGTTCATTGCTTAATCTTTGCGCCGCTTCTTGGATTCGCAACTGGTGAATAAAATCATTGAAATTGCGGTAACCCAGAGTTTGGTTAATCAATGCTCTGGTTTTGTATTCTGGTAGCTCTAAGGCTTTGGCTAAAATTTTAATTGTCAGGTGTTCGGTGCGATAAAACCCATCCTCTACTAGCTGTGAAAGCCTTACCTGATCAAGACTTTTTACAGGCTGTTCAATGGTGGTTTGCACACCTGCATGAAGCTCATTTTGTGAGGATATTGACTGCTGAATGGCGAGTAATAGGCTTTTCTTCCCTTCAATCAAATAATAAGAACACAGCAATATCGATGCAAATATTATTAAATATGTAATATCTAAGGTAAATAAGCCGCTATTCATAGGAATAATTACCAATAAAATAGTCAGACCCACAATAATTAACACGGCTCTTCTTAGCTGTCGGCTACTTTCTACTAGGTCATCTTCCCAGTGAAAAATTACGTTCCATAAACCCAAACCAATGACTAGGTATTCAATATAGATTGCTAAAGACCAAGTAAAAAATTGAAGTGTCGGCTCGTTTTCAGCCTCAAAGCCCATAAGCTTGTTAATGGCAGGAGCGACAAAAGAATATAATGCTAGCCCACCAGCAATAGAAATAACTTTAGGCCGATAGGCAAAAGCTTGCAGACACAACAACCAAAATAGGGCTGGCGCCATAGTGGTAATCGAAGAGGCAATACTTTGCCAAGGTGCTGGAAGCTCTTTTTGTACTAAAAAGACAGCCCCAGTAACAAGGATTGCAATAAACACTTGAGCAACTTTAAGTTTACCAAAGTCCCTAGCAATTATAATGGTTAATACTGAAATGGCACCCAGAGTCAGGGCAGATATAAAAGGCAAAAAAGGCCGCTCAACATAATGACTATAAGTCATATATTAAGCTATGGCCCAGCTTGCCTCAATAGAGGCTAGCAATAAAACTTAGTAGCGACGTCTTCTAGCTTTAACTGACATTAATATAAATAGAATAAGAGTGCCTAAACCTAGACTACC
>JAWUVO010000126.1:0-11194 GCA_034112325.1 Bermanella sp.
TCCGTTATGTCTAATTAATACTTCAGGAATATCGACAACGTCTAAGCTAATTTTGGCAATATCTTTTAATCGGATTTGGCTGGTGGTGCCAGGAATACCAATGGTGATATTTTCGATAGAATCTGTTTTAGATTCAACTCCACCAATTGGTATGCGAATACGCTGACCTTCAATATTTAAACGGCCGTTACTAAACGGACGTAAACTAAAGCTTAAAGCATTTTTAACATCGGGTAGAGATACGCCTAGGTTGGCAAGCTGCGAGGTGTCTATGTTGACCGTAATTTGCTCTTTAAGCACGCCCGTCACGTCAACCTTGGTGACGTTAGGCACGGTTAACAAGTCACGACGAATAATTCGCGCAAACTCGCGTAACTGATAAGGGGTAAAATCAGGGGCGGTGAGTGCAAAGTACAAACCGTACACGTCGCCAAAATCGTCGATCACTTGAATGGGACGAATACCTGAAGGCAAACTGGTTTTAATATCAGCCATGCGCTTGCGCAGCTCATCCCAAATTTGTGGCAGTGCATCACCATCGAAAGTAGATTTCATTTCTACGGTAATTTCAGACACACCAGGCTTAGAAACAGAGCTAACTTTTTTAAACTGTGACATTTGCTGAAGTGCTGTTTCAATTGGCTCGGTAACTTCTCGCTCTATCTGTTCTGCGCTTGCGCCAGGGTAAGGCGTTATTACCATGGCCGATTTAATGGTGAAAGATGGGTCTTCTAGACGTCCAATTTCAGACAGACCAATCAAACCACCAATAAAGCAAATAATAATTAATAACCAGGTATTAACTGGTGTTCTAATCGAAGCCTTAGCTATATCCATTTTAGATTGCTCCGCTTATTGCTTCACAAAGGGACGAACCAGCAGCCCCTCTGACATTTGAGAGACTCCTGCCGATATTACTTGCTGGTCTTTTTCTAAACCCGCTAATACCGCTACCCAAGTGCCCGACATTGGCCCAGCCGTAACCTGCTGCTTTTTAATACGCATAGTCGTTTCATCTAATAACCATACATAAAGACTGTCGTCGCTACTTGTCATTATAGCGTTTAGGGGCACACCTAAAACCTGCGGAATAAGAGAGCTATCGCCGCTGATAGCCACTGTCGCTCTAATTCCCGGAGTAATGTCTACTCCCTTAGGCATGGCCATGGAGTAAACAACTTCGTATGTTTGGCTAATAGGATTAGGTTCTGTACTGTGCTCTACGTATTCGATGTTAAACGTGGTGTCTACTGCACCATCTATATAAGCGGTTGCTGTACTTACTTGTTCGCGGCTGTAGTTACTAATAACGCGCTCTGGCACATCAAACTTAAAGTGAATACGTGAGATGTCTTGTAAACGGGCAATAGGCGCACCGGCTTTAATAAAGCCTTTATTTTCAATTAAGCGTTTTGATACAAGCGCATTAAATGGCGCTCGAAGAGTAGAATAGCTTAGGTCTGCTTTAGCATTTTCTAAGTCAATTTCAGCAAGGTCGTAGCTTACTTGTGCATTATCAACTGACTGCTCTGAACCAATACCTTTAATAGCAATAGTTTTATTACGATCTAGTTCTAACCTAGCTTGTTTTAAACGTACCTCAGCCATGCGCACTGCTCGATCAAATGGCTTAGGGTCTAGCTTTGCTAGCACTTGGCCTCGTTTAATCATTTGACCTTCAGGCAGGTTAACCACCTGTAAACGACCACCCACTCTAAACGATAGATCCACCGTTGTTTTTGCCATAACCTTAGCGGGGAACGTGAATGTGTTATCGCCAGCGGCCGATTTCACCTGAGCTAATTGCACCACGGTGGCCTGTTCTTCTTTCTCAGCTAGATCTGAGCTATCACCACAACCTACCAAGGCTATGATTGCTATTAAGGTAATTAAAAAACCTTTGCGTTCCATTATTCGCTCTCCTGTTCAACTATGTGTTAAAGCTTAGGTTTGTATGGCCGTTTTGCCAGCAATTTAAAATTTGCGATAGTGTAAACTTATTGATAGCTTTACACATAGTGTTATTCTGTAAATAAGCAGTTTGGCACATGTAATAAACCTATCTATATCTGCAACAATAACTTGGAATTACCACAATCTGACAACTCATATGAGCAATGATACCCAAATAACTATAATTAACGCCGCCAGACATGTCTTTTCAAAACATGGGTACAAGCGTGCAAATATGTCATTAATCAGTGATCAATGTGGATTTAGCCGAGTAACCGTGCATAAATACCTAGCCAATAAAGAAGATGCTTTTAGGCAATGTATCAAAAAAATTATCGAAGACAGTCAATTGGCTTGTAAACCTACTATGGAGGCCTATCAACAAGGCCTACCTTGCTGGCAAGCCATTGCGACTCTTTTAGAAGAATGGAGAAAGCCAAGCTTTAAGGACGTGACCGACCCTCTGGTTTTACACGAGCTAAAGTATTACGGGCAAGAAATTGCGCCTGATCTTTTAAAAAGTGCTTATATCGAAATTGATAATCTACTGGAATATGTGTTGTCTGACTCTAGTAATAAGGGAAGTATAAATTTAAGCAACGTTAATCTTACAGCTAAGCAGGTTGCCCAGTTAATTGTAAGTAGCATGTCTGGTATCCGCGACCGAATTGATATGAACGATTCGAAGCTAGACAGGAAAAATTTAGTTCAAATATTTGCCGCTGCAACTTTGCAGTAAATTTATTATTGAACAACTAATAGTAACCAATTAATAATAACCAACTAATAAGAAAAATATCATCATGACTGTTATTACATTTTTACTAGATTTACTACGACGCGGCCGCTTTACCTTTTCAAATAAAGTGTCACATGTGGCAACCTATACCCGCGAACTGCCTATTAGTATTGAACGCATGTATGAAAATGCCATAGACGGTGAGCACTTACCGCACTTACACAGCGATTCGTTTTCTGAAATTAACATTATAAAAAGTGGTTCTTGGGGATGGTTAGCTACAGGTAATTTGACACCAAAATCTTTCATGAACTATATGAAATTAGAGTTAACTTTAGACCGCGAGAATCATCGCTGGATTACCCGAACATTAGCTGGCTTAGGAAAAGGTACTGAAATATGGACCCACGCTATTCCCCTAGGTGAGCATAAAATAAAAATAATCGTCGACTTTTATGTGCCTAAGCTTCCAAACTTTTTAAAAGCTATGTACGCAAAGGAATATATAGAAACGTATTCGAAACTGTACGACCAAGACTTATGGATGATGGCCACACGCCAAAATGAATTAGACCGATTAAAAACCTTAACCGCACAAAATAAAAATGCAGGTTCTGTGGATGCTAAAAATAATTATCAAAAAGATTTAGTATTAGGTAAAGCCACTGAAATAGAAAGATTGTTGCCGCTTGAGTTCACTCAGAACGGGCACCCTTACCGTTTAATTAAGCTTGATAACGAGCTAGTGGCGCATTCATCAACCTGCCCTCATATGCTAGGGCCACTGCAAAAGAGCAATGTCATTGATGGCACTGTTGAATGCCCTTGGCATGGTTATAAATTTGATGTAAAAACAAGGAAGTGTACTACGGGGGCAAAATGCAAATTAGCGCCTGCGCCAATGGTGGTAATAAATACTGAAGGAACTGTGGTGGCGAGCTTTTGATGTAGGTTGAATTAGTAATTAGACTAAGGTAATTACTAATCCACCAAAAGCTAATTATTTATCAGCTTCGACTTCAGAGTCAATACTAATAGATACTTGTTTAGCCGAACTACTCATAGCAACTGATTTACCTTCCAAGTCCCCTTCAGCCGCATTACCCATGCCACTTTTGCTGATACGAGCAGTAATGATAATTGTTTCAAACTGACTCATACGCAGCGCTTCCATCATGGCCATCGAATCATCAAGTGTTACCGTAATTGGCCACTGGCTAACCGTTAAACGTTGCACAGCTAACGGCATTGGTGGACCCTGCTGAGCTTTTGCTAATACAAACAAGTCAGCTTTTGTAGGCAACTTAGCTTTCATTTCATCACTAATGTCCACAGTCACTTGAATACTAGATTTAATCTTTGCCGCTTGCTCTAGTTCAAAGCTTACAAGTTCATCTTTGGTTAATTGCGTTTTAGCTTTATTTAAGCCACCCATAATGGCAGCAGCATTAGGGTTGTTTGGTGGTATAAGTGCAATTAAACGCGTCCAATAACGCACTGCATTTAAATATTCGCCGCGGTCATATGACGCGACACCTAATAAGCCTAACGAGGTATTGTCTACTGGATTTATTTTTAACGCATCAATCAGTAGCGATTCTGTAGCTTTGTCTAACTTACGGCCGTTAGCAAAAAATTGCGACTGTGCTAACTGAGCCATAGCTACCGCTTTATCTTGCTTGGCTTCGTCTGGCAAATGTTGCAATACATTATTATATGCAAGTACAGCTTCATAATAGTTAGTTAAGTCAAAGTTTAAGCGTCCAATTAAAAACCAAACTTCAACGTCCTCAGGGGCTTTAATAGACTGGGCGGTTAAACGTTCTAATAGTTTTTCTGCGTCGTCTTTACTGTAACCTTGCTGTTCACTTTTATTTAATAATTGTGCAATAGCTACTTCGTTTTCAGCACCCAGTTTTTGGTACAATAAAATACTCGAAACCAATACAAACGCGGCCATAACAAAAACAATCCAACGCCCACCTTGATGATCTGTATTTTGTTTTTTAGTTTCTTGTTTTTCTGTATCGGTTAATAAGTTGCGCTTTATCTCTTGACTAAGTGCTTCAAATTCTTCGTCAGTATATTTTTGATTATCTTTATCAGTTTGTAATTCTGCCAGCTGAGACTTATAAATTTCAACATTAATACTTTCGCGAACTAGAGTTCCGCCGCGAACCTGCATCAAATAAGGAATCGCTAAAAATCCAGCTGCAATCACTAATAAAATGGCTATGCCAATCCAAAGTTCAAACATGCTTATTTACCATCCTTATTATCTACATCAGGTGATGAATTTAAAAGTTCATCAATTCTATCTTGCTCTTTTTCTGTCACTTTATAATTCGAAAAGTCGCTATCTAACATAACATCAGAGTTTTGACTGAATGACGATTTAGGTGCCTGTTTTGACCTACGGTTTATAATTACCATGGCAAGAATAAAAAGTGCTAAGGCTAAAATAACAACAGGGCCATACCATAAAACTGCTGTCCGGCTGTTTAATGCAGGGCGGTATAAAACAAATTCACCATAACGATCAACCATAAAGTCAATTATCTGTTGTTCAGTTTTCCCTTCTTTTACTTGCGAATATAATTCACGACGCAGGTCAGCGGCTATCATAGCGTTACTGTCTGACAAATTTTGATTTTGACATTTAGGGCATCGAAGCTCTTTGGCTAATTCGCTAAATAACAAAGCGCGGCTTTCATTCAACGCTGGGTCATCGCTATTAAATTGATACTCGTGACCGCCAACGATTGCAAAAGCATTTAAAGAAAATAAAAATAAAAATATAGAACATAGTTTTATCATATTAAGGCCTGCTCGATTCAAGAATTAAGTTATCGCGAATGGCAGCTAACGGGCCCCAATTAGCTTTAGTAATAACGCCTTGATGTTTATGTCTAACCACACCATTAGCATCTACAATAAATGTTTCAGGCGCACCTGTTACACCCAAGTCCATAGACAAGGTTCCCTCTTCATCGTCCACTGTAAATATATAAGGGTTACCTAAGTCTTTTAACCATTTTAATGCAGCGTCGTTATCGTCTTTGTAGTTAATACCTACAATGCTCACTCCTTGCTCAGCAAGCTCTACTAAAAATGGATGCTCTACTTTACAGCTAATGCACCAAGTACCCCACACATTGACCAGTTGAACTGTACCTTTAAGGTCGTTAACCGTTTTAATTTCGCCGTTGGCTAGGGCTGGTAGCTCAAAGTTAGGGAAGTTTTTATCTACTAACGCAGAAGGAATATCCTTAGGGTCTAGATACAAACCACGCCACAGAAAAAATCCCAACAGAACAAAAATTGCAAAAGGAATAAAAAGTGTCAAACGTTGCATAATAAAACTTCCCTATTGTTTAACTGAAAGACGGTAACGGCGGTCTAGTGTGGCAAGCACACCACCCAAACTCATAAGAATTGCACCCAACCATAACCAACGAACGTATGGCTTATAATGAATGCGCATACCCCACGCATCGCCTTCTAGTGACTCGCCCATAGCTACAAACAAGTCTCTAAACAAACCAGCATCTATATCCGCTTCAGTCATAATATTACGCTGTACTTTATAATGGCGTTTTTGCGGTTTCATTGTGGTGTAATATTCACCGTCGACAAACACACGAATCACACCTTCATCGGCAAGATAATTAGGACCCTGCACTTTTCTAACACCATCGAATATAAACTCATAGCCAGAAGCTTCAATTTTATCACCCGCTACCATTCTAACGTTATGCTCTTGTGTGTAGTTAGACACAATACAAATACCTAATGCGGTTACTGCAATACCAGTGTGGGCTAGCACCATGCCATAGTAACTAAGCGAAAGTTTTTTAAGCCCTGCTAACAAGCCACTTTTACCATTTGCTTTGTTGTATATGTCCAACAGGGTTGAACTGATAACCCAACTGCTTATGGCAACACCTACTATTATTTGCCAAGTGTATGCAACGCCATAAATTAATGGGAATAAAAATGACAGTAGCACACTGAATAATGCCGCTGGCCATAGTTGTTTAGCTAACCAGCCAGCTTCTGTTTTTTTCCACCGACTAGTCATACCTAAACTGATAAATAATAATAGTGCTGACATTAATGGAACAAAAAACATATTGAAGAATGGTGCTCCCACACTAATTTTTTGTGCGAAAAAATAATCTGCAATTAGCGGGTACAATGTGCCCAGCAATACCGTTGCACAGGTAACCACCAGTAATACATTGTTTAATAGCAGTAAACTTTCTTTTGAAATAACTGAAAACTTTACCCTAGAAACTACAGAAGGCGCTTTAATTGCGTAAATTAATAACGAGCCACCAATTGAAATAACCAGAAGCGCTAGAATAAACATCCCCCGGCCTGGGTCACTAGCAAACGAATGAACGCTGTTTAGCACACCAGAACGTACTAAAAATGTTCCTAGTAGGCTTAATGAAAAAGCAAAGATTGCTAATAAAACGGTCCAACTTTTAAATGCTCCGCGCTTTTCGGTTACCGCAAGCGAGTGAATAAGTGCTGTACCTACAAGCCAAGGCATAAACGATGCATTTTCTACTGGGTCCCAAAACCACCAGCCGCCCCAGCCAAGCTCGTAGTATGCCCACCAGCTTCCTAACGCAATGCCCATAGTTAAAAACGCCCAAGCAATGGTTGTCCAAGGGCGTGACCAACGCGCCCATGCAGCATCTAAACGTCCACTTAGTAATGCTGCGATAGCAAATGAGAAAGCAACTGAAAAGCCCACATATCCCATGTAAAGCATTGGCGGATGGATAATTAAGCCAATATCTTGCAGTAAAGGATTTAAGTCTCGACCATCTAATGGAACATTTGGCAAGACTCGCTCAAATGGGTTTGAAGTGAATAAAGTAAATAGTAAGAAACCAAGTGTGATCATACCCATTATGGCTAGCGCTCGAGCTAAAACATCTAATGGCAAGTTTCTAGAAAAAATACTCACTGCTAGCGTCCAACCTGCCAGCATTAATATCCAAAGTAATAAAGAACCTTCGTGGCTACCCCATACTGCTGAGATTTTAAATTGCACAGGCAGCAGGCTATTAGAATTATTTGCAATATAAGCCACAGAGAAATCGTCGCTCACAAAACTTACCGCCAGCGCCAAGAACGAAATGAGTACGAATGTAAATTGTGCCCAAACCAGAGGGCGGCTCATTAACATCCACTGAACTCGACCAGTAGCCGTACCCATTAAAGGTACGACTGACAACAGTACTGAAAATACTAACGCGATTATTAACGCAAAATGACCTAGCTCAGGTAACATCAAATGTCTCCGTGTAAAAAATACATACGTGCATATTGTCTATAAAAATTAATAACGAGCGCCTTCTAACTCAGGCTTACCCTCGTTGTGGGCTTTTTCTAATGCGGCAGCTACTTCAGGTGGCATATAATTTTCATCATGCTTAGCTAACACTTCGCTAGCAATAAATTGACCTTGCTGGTTAATTTGACCCAGTGCCACAATCCCTTGTCCTTCACGGAACAAATCTGGAAGAATACCAGTGTAGCGAATAGTGACTTCAGCTTTACTGTCGGTTACGTCAAACATAACTGTTAAATCATCTTTAGCACGTTTAACACTTCCTTCTACCACCATACCACCGGCTCGAATGGTTCGATCTATAGGCGCTTCGCCATCGGCTATCTGTTGTGGTGTATAAAATAGATTAATATTATCTTTTAAAGCCACCAGCATTAAGCCGATTGCTAAGGCTATACCGCCTACCATAAATAAAATGATCAATAATTTTTGCTTACGTTGTGGATGCATTACTTCTGCTCTCTTCGCATTTGACGTTCTAAGTCTTTAATAACTTTTTTTCGGCTGATAATTGGCGAGATAAAATTTGCAGCTACTATTACTGCAAAAATGCCATAACTCAACCACACATAAATTCCGTGATTACCCATTTGAATAAAACTACTGAAACTGTCAAAGAACATTACGTGCTTGCTCCATTGTTGTTTGCTGGTTTAGATGTAAGTAACTTTTTAACCCATTTAGTTCGATGCTCTCGCAATAAAATTTCATTTCGGGTGCGGGCAAATACCCAAAACGCAAACCAGCAATAAAAACCAATAATGGTTAGCGCCAAAGGAATAAACATTTCAGGGGCCATTGTTGGTTTTTTAGTCAAGGTGATAGTGGCTGGCTGGTGCAGTGTGTTCCACCATTCTACCGAATACTTAATAATAGGAATGTTAATACTGCCCACAATAGCCAGTACTGCGGCGGCTTTGTTGGCCATTTCTTCACTTTCAATGGCGTTATGAATAGCAATCACGCCAAAATATAAAAACAACAAAATAAGCATAGAGGTTAAACGTGCATCCCATACCCAGTAGGTGCCCCATGTTGGTTTTCCCCAAATAGCCCCGGTTAATAACGCTATAATGGCAACACTGGCACCAATAGGCGCAATAACCTTGCCTACTATAAAAGACATCTTAATTTTCCAGACCAGCCCCACCACTCCGGCCACAGCCATCATTATGTAAGCACTTTGGCTTAACATAGCCGCAGGAACGTGAATGTAAATAATTCGAAAGCTATTACCCTGCAAGTAGTCTGCAGGTGCAAATGCTAAACCCCAAACAATACCCACCGCCATTAGTCCTGAACCAGCGATCAAAAACCAAGGCATGCAACGCCCACTGATTTGGTAAAACCATTTAGGTGATCCTAGCTTGTGATATAAACGTGTTAAAGCTTGCCACATAGTTATAACAACCTACTCATATATAAATTTGGTTAACGGGCCGTGGTTATTCTCAGCGCAGCTGAAGCCGCTAGCGGAGCAAATACAACGGCCAGTGCTAAATATGCACCTATAAACGCAAGGTGCCCACTGTAGCTATTGCCGTCTACTCCACTTTGCACCGCACTGGCTGCAAAAATTAACACTGGGATGTATAAAGGCAATATAAGCAACGGCATTAGCATACCGCCTTTTCTCAAGCCCACTGTTAAACCAGCGCCAATAGAGCCCAGCAAACTTAATACTGGGGTACCCAATAATAAGCTAATAATTAACGGCTGATAGCCACCTTCGGGCAACCCTAACATTAAGCCTAATAACGGCGCCATTAATGCCAACGGTAGCCCAGCCACTAGCCAATGTACCAAAACTTTTGCCAGTACCAACAGCATTAATGGCTGCGGTACCAATAACATTTGCTCTAAACTGCCATCTTCGTAATCGCTTTTAAATAATAGATCTAAACTTAACAGCGTGGCCAAAAGTGCCCCTACCCAAATAACACCAGGTGCAATTAACCCTAAAAATTTAGGGTCAGGACTTACTGCCAGGGGAAACAAACTGGCCACCATTAAAAAAAACATTAACGGGTTTAACAACTCACCGCGGTTACGAAAAGCAATTAACAGATCGCGCTTGAATATAGACACAGCGTTCATTATAGGTGCCCTGTTGAATCTTGCCCCAACATTAATGTCGTCACGGGTGCGCTAATGTCATGATGAGTGGTTAAAATCACTAACCCACCATTTTGTGCGTGCTGTAATAGAGTGCTCTCTAGTTCAGCCACCCCTTCTTTGTCTATAGCCGTAAACGGTTCGTCTAAAATCCATACCGATTTTTGTTCAATAAACAATCTAGCTAAGGCCACTCTGCGCTGCTGCCCTGCCGATAGGCCGCTACACAATAGGTCTTCAAATCCTAATAAACCCACTTTTTTAAGCGCGTTATATATATCTTGTTTACTAACCTTTGGGTTTAACGCCTTAAGGTTTTCTTCTGGGGTTAAATTACCCTTTATGCCAACTTGGTGCCCCATGTACAGCAGCTGCTGATTAAAGTCGTATCGGGCATTATCTAGTGATACGCCGTTCCATGACAATTGGCCTTCATAGCCAGCACTCATACCCAGTAAAATGCGCATTAATGTGCTTTTACCCGAGCCATTTGGGCCAGCTATTCTAATAATTTGTCCCGCGCCAAATTCAAAACTAAGACCGCTAAACAGCACCCTATCATCTCGTTCGCAATACAAGTCCGTAGCGCGTAAACAAATTACTTGTTCGCTAAGGGAATTGGCTGCTAAATTATCTAAACCAGATGACAAAAATTAATGCTCCTAAACTTTGATTTTCGAGTTTTAACCTTGATTTTTACTGTTATCGGCCGTTAAACAACTAACCACCGATAACCTTGTTATTATAGCTGTGCGGCATTATATACAAATATCATCGCTTTTTACGTTTCAGAAGGAATTTATTGATCTTGCTATGAAATTATCTGACGGGCAGACTATTAATTCATCAATTTTGGGGCAAAAAGACCCCATAGCACCCGCAGCTGCAGAAAAACCAAGCAAGACAGTTAACGCTAATACTTTACAGGCGCTAGCCAGTACTTGGGGAAAAGTTGAATCTAGCCAGCCTTTAAGCCCGGCACAAACCCAGCGCTTAACCGAGCAAACCAACCAAACAAG
>JAWUVO010000127.1:0-17620 GCA_034112325.1 Bermanella sp.
CCGGTGTCTTCACCAACCGGAATAGTTTTATACATATTCTTTAATGGTAAAACATGAGGATCACGACCATAAATATAGCTTTGCTCGTCTACGATCACTTTGTAGGCTTTGTTAAGCGTACGAGCTCTTTTTGCAGAAGGCAGTAATAATAGCGATATATCATTTTTTAATGCCGAAATTTTATGCTCAGATACTTGCCCTGACTGGCTGAATTTATTCATCACCTCTAAATTGCTGCCAAACTCATCGCCTGACAAGGTATTTTCTAAATAATGGCTGTATTCGTGTTTGCCGTCTTGGCGCATAGGATCAGCCACACCCACCAAGCTTTTTTGGCTCCAGTGATAATAACCATTTTGAAAGTTGTCAAATGCAAACTTACGCGGAAAAGCAAAGCTGCTATCGGTGGTGGCCCCTACCCCAGTATGGCAACCCATACATGCTAATGTCTCTTCATAATTTTGGGGTCTAAGCTCTCCGCTATGGTCTTCAATAAAACCTTGATAATTCCAACCTCGTCCGCTTATTAAACCCTGCTCAATGCCACCTTTTTTTGGTGAGTGGTATTGGCTTACACGATTAGGAAAATCATGACGTTCTTTTATTTCAGAAGAGACCGACTTACTTAACTGAGAATAGTTATTCCAAGTTATCTTTTTTGAATATCTTAGTTCTTTAAGTCGGTCTGACATACTCACTTGCTTATCATCTACTTTTAAATACCTGACCGAATGTAAAAACTCAGTACCTTTAGGATAGAGTCCAGCCGCTATTTTTAATGATTTCTGCTCATATACTTGTTTTGCTTTACCCACATAAGACATATGAATATCTTTTAAAGGCGCCCATGAATAAACCACTTTCTGGGCTGTATCTAATACTCCATTTTTATTTAAATCGACGTTTAAATTCTTTTCATTGGTGGCAGCAATAGTAATATCTTTTTGGCGAATAAGACTTTCTACAATAGCAAGATTCAATTTATAAATAGCCGTACTGTATTGGCCATTACTATCTTGACGAAAATATTCTGGTAACCTAATCAACACATCATCGGTAGAGCCGTTAGTGGGCATAAAACCACCTAAAAATGGATAATAAGAAAATGCTACCCAACCCGTTGGGTTACCACTTGGGTCTATATCAAAACCCTGATTGTCAAAAGCGAAATACGTATCTGGTGTAAACCCATTCCAAATTCCGTCTTGGTTTGCATCCCAGTTTTTAGGGATATTCTTAAGGACTTTATTTATTTTTATAGCACCGTCCTTATCAAAGTAATTACTGGTTGCAACATATTCGTCAATAGCCTTATCAGACATGGCTTCAACTTCCTTTGAACGATCTTTAAATAAATTACTATAACGGTTTTTAGAACTATAATCGGTAAAGTCAAATGTTTGCTGTAATCCGCTGTCGTCATGTAAAAAGTTAGGCCTTACACCGTCTACATGGCAGCTGTAACAAGGATTTGATTGGTGACCACTTTGATGTTTTATTTTTGCGTAGCATTGCGCTGGAATATAGGCGCTATTGCTATTAACTATTTCACCGTCTTTTAATACAAAATCAGCATCAACTAATTTTTCTTGTGCATTATTTAAACACCCTGTGGCGGCTGTTATTGCCAATATTGGTAACCATAATTTCATTATATTAAACATTTTTTTTCGCCCACAAAAAAGGGGAGCTAAGCCCCCCTTTAAACTATAAGGATTAGAATATTACAATTTTAACAAGCTAATCTTTCAGTTTTGTGAAACTGAACGGACCAATTACTCCAACCTTCGATTGTTTGTCGTCGGTTGTGGCACCGTCAACATCTTCCATAGGATGTTGAGCAACTGCGGTCATGTAACCAAAACCGTTTACGTCTTTATACCAAAAAGGAGAAGTGGTTTCAGCGTCTAATGGCGTGGTCATAATACGAGTTAACTCACCACTTTTAACGTTAAGCGTCCAGATCATATTATTTTCATGCTTACTGGTATCTTCACCAATGGTTAAGATATTAGACCCAGCTAAATAGCTAACATTGTCTGGGTTAGAAATACCGTTCACATCGCAAGAGTTACCTGCAACACTTGTATCTTCAGAACCGGTAATAATCGCGTTCATATTTTTAACAACAAAAGTACTGTTAATGGCAACATCAGCCGTGTCTTTAACAGATCCCGTTGCTACATCTAATGCATACACACCACCACAATAATTTGAAGGTAGCTTAATGTCATTATTTCCGCCTAAATCGTAAGAATTAGAAGCTACCCCATATTTAGCAAAGTCTTCCATACCACGAGAGATTTCAGACATTGCAACATATAACTTATTGTTATCGGTATCGAAGGTAATGCCTTCTTCTTTACGGAACTCTAAAGTGGCACCTAACATAGCGGCATAACGACGAGTTTCTAATCTAGAAGCAATCTGATTATCAGTTTCATTAACTGTACCTGATCCATCTACATCTTTAACTTTTAAACACTCATCGTAGTTAGGAGTGTATGAGTAAGTAGAATCGGTACATGCTTGATCGACTGGGTCCATAGTAGAAAACACATCGCTGAACTTTAAGTCTTTATTAATAACCGATTTTACAGTTGTGTTATCGCTATGGCCTAAGCTAATCCAATCTAGATTAGCACTGCCACCATTTGCAGAAGATGTTTGATTCCATTTTGCAGCATATAAAGTACCAGCCGATAAATCTTTTTCTGTATCAGCAATAAACATAAAAAAGCCAACGTTAGTGCCGTCATCAGAAAGATAAACAGTTTTATTATCAGGCATAACGTAGGCTAGTTCGTGGGAGAAGCGTCCCATTGAATAGTGCTTAACGTATTCTGTTGCACCGGTATTATCAACAACGGTTACTTCAGGTGTCCAACCTACAAAGTATGGACTCATACGTGAAATAGCGGCCGCTTTTGCACTGGCATGTCCATCTGCACGCTCAGTCGTAGTGGAATGATACAAGGCGGCTTCGTCATAATATTTACTACCTGTTAATCCACTACCTGCCAGCTCAACATCGGCCGCATCAGGTTCGTATTCTTCAGAACCTAAGTGAGATTCCCAAGGAGTGGTTTGACCGGCACAATGAACCCAACCGCCAAATTCATTTGACTGATCAACAAACTGTAAGCTGTCTGTTTTAACACTTAAAATACCTTCAGCGGTTTGCTCTAGTTCGGCGCTGTACATAGAGCCAACTTGACATTCAAATTGAGCAACCATGAATAATTTGTCATGTTTTTGTAAAATAGAAACGTAATCTAAACCAGAACCCACACCGTCGTTTGTGCCGTTACAGATATAGTTAGATGCATCTTCAAATTGAATTACGTTGCCAGAAATATCTTTAGATAAACCAAATACTTCGCCATTGTTCGCATCGCCTGTGGCAATTAATTGGGTAAAAGCAACCGTTTGCTGCTCTCCATCAATGGTAATACTGGTAGTAGACTGGATTGTACGTTTTTCAAGATCTGAGGTTGGTAACGCAACTTCGCTAAATGAAACGTCGGGGATCTTTGTTATTTTTTTTTCATCATTGCCACTACCGCAGGCAGCTAGCATACCCAGAGTTGCAACTATTATTGTGCTTACTAAAGGTTTACGGAGTATAGCCATAATATTCTCTATTATTATCAAGCTAGGAGATATTTCCTGTGCATAATATAAATATGAGAAGTGACAAAATAATAAAATATATATTAAATAAAAAAGTCTATTATATTTCACCTGAATGACACTTGATTAAATATAGAAGGCTATAAACCATTTAAGCAATTGATATTGGTATAATGAACTTGAATTTCACATAATTGTTCACTAAATTGATATATACACAGTTAGTAGTTGAGTACTCATGAGTAAAAATATAAATGGCGATAACCGCCGTAAAGATCTTAGAACAAAAATCAAAACCAAGGTGAAATTTACCCATGAATCGTGTGGTAGCGTACTACTCAATTCAGGAGACATTTCTGACGGTGGTGTGTTTTTGTATTCAGAAGGTATTACAGCACCCGCCCTAGGCGAATCGGTAACCGTACAAATTACAGGCTTACCAGTAGAAGCCCCGATTGTAGCAATGAAAATAATGCGCTTAACCAATGACGGCATGGGGCTTAAGTTTGATTTTGGTACAGATAACTAAGCTCATTAAAAGGCTTAATGTTTAAATCTTTATTTGTAATAGTTAGCTATAATGAGTCATATATTCATGCCTCTATAAAGAAATACTCATGTCCTTACCCGTATTAAAGCTTAAAGCCAAAGAAGACAAACGCATACGCCAAGGGCATTTGTGGGTTTACAGTAACGAGGTAGATACCAAAGCGACGCCGCTAAAAAGCTTTGAACCAGGCTCGCAAGTCGAACTACAAAGTAGCCAAGGCAAATCACTTGGTGTTGCTTATATCAACCCAAACAGCCTAATTTGTGCTCGTATTCTATCCCGTCAGACCAAATTATTTGGTACAAGCCAAATTACTCAGCGTCTTCAAAGTGCCTTAGCATTGAGAGAAATGTGCTTTAACGAACCTTTTTATCGCCTAGTATATGGCGAGAGCGACGGGCTTCCAGGTTTAGTAATTGACCGCTTTGGTGACTATTTTGTGGCGCAAATATCCACTGCCGGTATGGAAGCATTAAAGCCTCAAATTCAAGCCGCTTTAACCAGCGTGTTTGAAATGAAAGGTCTACTGTGGAAAAACGACGGTAAAATGCGCGTCCAAGAAGGCCTTGAAGAATACGTAACAATAGCCGAAGGCGATGTGCCTAAAATGCTGCCAATGATTGAAAATGGCACTAAGTTTGAAGCCCCTGTTTGGGATGGACAAAAAACAGGTTGGTTTTATGACCACCGATTAAATCGTCAGCGCATAAACGAGCACGTAAAAGGCAAACGTGTGTTAGATATTTGCAGCTACATTGGTGGTTGGGGCGTACAAGCCGCCACAGCAGGCGCTGAACATGTTGTATGTGTAGACAGCTCTAATCAAGCGTTAGACTGGGTAGATCATAACGCCACATTAAATGGTGTAAATGACAAAGTAGAAACCATTCGTGGCGATGCGTTTGCGGTAATGGAAAAACTGCTAGAAGAACAACAGAGATTTGATGTGGTTATTCTAGACCCACCTGCATTTATACCAAAACGCAAAGATATTGGCCCTGGCGAACGCGCTTACCAAAAGCTAAATCAATTAGGCATGCGCCTTTTGGGTACCGAAGGCTTACTTGTATCGGCATCTTGTTCTATGCATTTAAGCGAAAGTAGCCTAGACAAAATGCTGACTCAAATAGGCCGCAATCTAGATAAAAATGTACAGATAATAGAGCGTGGGTCACAAGGTCCCGATCATCCGGTACATCCTGGTATTCCAGAGACTCGTTATATTAAAAGCTTAATGTGTCGCATCAGCTCTTAAAACAGTCATAGAAAACAATAATAGAAAAAAAGAATATTCGTTTATTTATAAACCATTAATAAAACTTTAAAAGCCCTTTGTACTTAAAAACATTTAAGTATTAAGGGCTTTTTTATTATCTAGACTTACTGCAAGACTTACTGCAAGACTTACTGCCTAGGCTTACTATTTTGTTGTATTTGGCCAACTCTAAATACACATACTTTTGTTAATATGGCCAACATTGTTAGCATTATTAATAAAATATAAAGAGACTGATTAATGGAATTTACAGACGTACTTAATAGCCGTCGCAGCATTCGAGCGTTCAGCGATAAAAACGTTGAGCAAACGGTAATAGAGCAAATATTACTAGACGCTCTTAAGTCTCCTTCAAGTTCTAACACCCAACCTTATAAAATAGCGGTTGCTACTGGCGATACTTGCCATTTATTAGGTCAAGAGTTGCTAGAAAAATACTATGAAATAAATAAAATTCAGCGCAAACCCACACTATTAAAAATACTGTCGGCATTAACCAGCAAAGCCATGCCCGATGGCGACTTTAAACCTATGTTAGGTAAGTACCCTGGTATCTTTCAAAAACGCCGCATGGAACTTGGCCGTGCAATGTACACTAAGCTGGATATAAAACGTGGCGATACTAAAGCCCGTGACGAGCAAATGGCACGTAACTTTACTTTTTTTGATGCGCCAGCCGCTATATTTATCTTTGTGGACCCCAGTATGAAATGGACGGCTCTTGTAGACGCAGGCATCATGATGCAATCGCTTATGCTATCGGCCACCAACAAAGGTCTAGGTACATGCGCTCAAGCCGCATTAGGCATGTGGCGGTCACCATTGGACAAGCATTTTGACATACCAAAAGAGTACAAGCTGGTCTGTGGCATGGCTTTAGGTTACCCAAACAATGAACTGATAAATGAATTTCACCCCAATAAAATTGGACTAGACGAGCTATTAATTTCTAAAAAATAAACACATCAGATTGTGTATTTTACGCTTCAATCATTTACTATTAGTATATTGTTAACAAAGATTTTAAATAGATTGAAGTGAGCCACCACATGCCTAATTTTTTTGGTAAAGAGATAGATCGTTCACAATCCGATTCAATAAAATGGAAACGCTACGCAGGTAAAGATATTTTACCTATGTGGGTAGCCGATATGGACTTTGAAGTAGCCCCGCAAATTACCGCGGCTATTCAACAGCGTGTAGCCCACGGAATACTAGGTTATGGGTCAGACAGCCCAGAACTTTCACAACTGATTGTTGATCATTGCCAAGCCCATTATGACTGGGCTATTAAGCCAGAATGGATTGTCCTTACACCCGGTGTTGTAAAAGGTTTAAACGTAGCCCGCGCATTGGCGATAAAAAATGGTAAGCCCGCCGGTATAACCGCCCTACCGGTTTATCCGCACTTAATGAATCAATCGCCTATTTTAGATTTTGAAAATCAAACATTTTCAACTAAAACAAAAGGTGATGGCTGGGAGTTAGATTTAGCTCAATTAGAAAATAATATAACAAAAGACAGCGGATTAATGCTGCTGTGCAACCCGCATAATCCACTGGGAAAAGTTTACGATAAACGTGAACTGCAAAATATTGCTGACATTTGTGTTAAACACAATCTAATTATATGCAGTGACGATGTGCATTGTGATTTAATATTAAATGACAAAAAGCACATACCCATAGCTAGCCTTAATGCTGACATTGCCAACTTAAGTATCACCCTAATGGCACCCAGCAAAACCTTTAATGTAGCAGGGTTAGATTGTGCGTTTGCGATTATTCCAAACCAAGCAATGCGTCAGCAATATGCAGCGTTAAGTTATGGCTTAGTTGGCCACGTAAATATATTGGGTACCCAAGCCGCAATAGCCGCATACAAATATGGAGAACCTTGGCGTCAAGAATTAATATCGTATTTAACCGAGAGTCATCAGATTATTTTAGATCGAGTAGCAAAAATAAATGGCATAAGTATGCGCCCTGCCGAAGCCACCTACCTAGCATGGATAAATGTCGCTGAACTTAAACTAGACCGCCCACAAAAGTATTTTGAACAACATGGTGTAGGAATGTCGGCAGGCTCAGAATTTGGCGACAATAATTACGTAAGATTAAACTTCGGTTGCCAGCGCTCTTTATTAATAGAAGCCCTAGATAGAATAGAAACAGCAGTAGAAAAAAGAATGAGTAAAATGTAAGAGGGGTGACCCACCCCGACACCCCCAAATCCCAACATTTATATGCTAAAATCCACCCATTATTAAAGCAAAACCCACATATTGGTAACAAAATGCAAATATACCTTTTAATCGCCTGCGATCGCCTTGAAGAAAATCAACAAAACAAGCTAAAAACCAACCTGCCTGAAATACAAGCCGCCTTACAAGCCTACGTAGACGAAAATGAAGTAGCTAAAGTCTCATTAATAAATGAATGTGAAAGTGACGACTGCGACGACTGGCAACTGGGTATTAGCCAAACCGTTAAAAAAAGTATTCAACTAAAATTTCCAGTAAACTTATTTAACGACCTTGCGAAAAAGTACGCAGTAGATTGCGAAGTAGGTATGATAGAAAACGACAACCGTGAACCAGTAAGCTACTTTGGTCACGAAGAAGGCAGAGGCGACTCATTTATGATCGCGCAATATCTAGGGGTTTAAACCATAAATGATTCATATATAAGCGACCTAAATATATATTAGCGCTTAATAAATCGATAATAAGAACTTACGTCTGAAAAACCTAACAGCTGAGCACTCTCTTCGCTACTCAGCTGTATTAGCCTACTTTTAAACTCTATCATTTTCTCTAGTCTTGCCTGTTTTAGTAAACTTGAAAAAGTTTCCCCTTCATTCTTGAGTTTCCTATAAATAGTGGCACGACTCATGTGCAATACACTGATACTATTTTCGACGTTGCTGTAAAACGCTAAGTCTTTTAAAAACATAGCTTTTAGTTTAGCGACTGTTGAGGTGATTGCTTCGATAGAAAGTTTAACCCGATCAGAGCGCTGTTTTAATATATCTCGTAAATATGGATTTGCAGTATCTAATGCTTGATAAAATTGACGCTTTGTTAAAATAATACTATTTTCGCTTGATCTAAATTCAGTATTACTACCAAATATTTTTTGATAATAGGCATGATGTAGTGGCTGTGAATAAGTAAAACTAGCAGACTCAGCTTGTAACGATTCTGTCAAAAAATAGTTTGCCCAGGAAATTATTGCTACCATACTGCGCTCTATAGCCAAATCTGGATATATCAATTCTGACTTCAAACAAAATTTCAATATTACATTATCAGATTTATCGTCTTCAAATAACTCCCAATGTTCAGCGTGATTTAATAAACTAATATTCTGGCTGAATATACTAAATGCCTGCGCTAAAGTATCGCTATAGGAAATCCAATTGGCCAACAGTCCTCTTGCTTGTTGATTTACAGTACTGCCGACCTCAAAAGCGAAGTTTGATTGTTGATCAACTAAGTTCCAAAGTGACACTAAATTCGCCTCATCAAGTCGATTTTCAACAATAGTCTCCCCCTGCTTAAATAAGGTAAATTGTGTGAGGAAATCGCCCCCTAATGCTTCTAATTGTAAATTAGACAACATTCCACGACTAATTAATTCATTAGCAAGGTCCACTACGGCTATAGCTGATACTGTTTTAATCATATTATTTATTATACCTTTATCTAAAGGTTAGCCATCATTTAAATCTACCAACAAAAATGAATTAATATTCCATTAGATTGAAACATATTTCCTAAAACTCTGTAATTCAAACCTTTAAACTACCTTTAGAATAAACGGCGACATAAAGGCGATAATTATGACTAAAGATAATAACACGCAATTCAATTCACTTATAAAATCAGATCCTTACGCTATATTAACTGAACCTAATTTAAGAAATATTATTGCTGCACATTCAAAGCTATTAGATAAGCGCATACAACCCTCACTAGACTTTTTTTCCCTTGAGTTTATCGGTCATGCCTGTGTGGTTATATTAGCTACATCATCAAATAATATACCAATAACACCTTTAATTTATCAATCAAACTTAACTATAAACAATGATAAAGAAATTGAAATCAATAATTTATTATTCGACGCTATAAAAACCGACAGTATAAACAACGACAGTCAACAATATTGCAACGCCAGTCTTTTTTTCATAGTACCTAATATTACTCACAGTCTGCGCATCAATGGTAAATTAAAGACTATAAACAAAAATCTATCTTTATTTAATATAGAGGGCGTTTATTTTCATTGTGCCAGAGCTTCAGCACGATCCGATTTTTGGAATACGCTCTACCAAGAGGCATACCAAAAAAAGATTACAGAATACAACATTATTAGTCTGTCTCCTTATGCTCTATTAAAAACTCAAAACTCTGTAGGCAAAACTGAAGTTTCACCACGTGGAGACCAAGCAGGGTTCATTAAATTAGTGAACGACGGTACCCTATTTATGCCTGAACGTCCCGGTAACAAAGTAGCTGTTAGCCTTCGTAATATAATTGAATACCCAGGTGTAGAACTATTATTTATGATACCGGGCAGCGCTTATACCTTAAATGTAAAAGGACAAGCCTATATAACGACTCAACCAGAGCTGTTAGATATGTGCCAAGTAAACAAAAAGCGACCTAAAGTAGGTATCGTTATTAAAATTGAATCTAAACAATTTCAATTTGATGCAAATTTATATCGCTCGGGTTTATGGGATGAAAATAAAGCTGTCGACAAACATAATTTAACAGCTTTTCCAAAAGCCTTATCGTCTCATATAAATGGTGTCGGCTTAGTAGGCAAGGCTACAACAGCTGTTATAGGGGCAATTGTTAAGCATGATATGAAAAACCTGTACTAGACGCTACTCGCGACATAGCTACACCACTACATACATAAGCTCCTTACTGCTATACTTAGAGGTATCCTTTTATAAACAACCTTTCTGCTGACCAGCTCTCCGAGACCATATGCCATTTTCAAACCTTGGATTAAGCGATCCTATATTAAAAGCCATTAAAGAACTGGGCTACACCAGCCCTACTCCTATACAAAAACAAGCCATACCTATAATTCTATCGGGTAAAGACCTAATAGCCACGGCACAAACTGGCACCGGTAAAACTGCTGCGTTTGTATTGCCTATTTTAGAATTGTTCAACAAAGAACGTACATTACGCGGCAAACGTGTTCGCGCACTTATTCTTACCCCTACGCGCGAATTGGCCGTGCAAGTTGCAGCCAATGTGGCTGAATACAGCAAACACCTAAATTTAACCACCATGGCTATATATGGTGGCGTTGATACCGAAGCGCAAAAAGAACGCTTAATAGAAGGCGTCGACATACTTGTTGCTACTCCGGGCAGACTACTTGATTTATCCCATCAACGGGCGCTGCACTTTGACGAATTAGAAATACTTGTATTAGACGAAGCCGACAGAATGGTAGACATGGGCTTTGCTGGCGACATAAACAAAATAGTTGAGAGACTGCCTGAAGGCCGTCAAAACTTATTATTCTCGGCCACCATGACTCACGACGTACGTGAAATAGCCGACGAATTTTCCCATACTAAAATGGGCAACCCTCCGGTTGAACTTCAAATATCTCCCAAAACTACTAGCGCACCCAATATTGACCAATGGCTAATCACCTTAGATAAAGACACCAAGTCAGCCATACTTAGCCATTTAATAAACGAACAAAAATGGGATCAAGCGCTGATCTTCATCGAGAAAAAACACGGTGCAGCAAAATTGGTTAGCCAATTAGCAAAACGTGGAATAGAAGCCGAATCAATTCATGGCGACAGAAGCCAAGCCATGCGTGAAAAAATATTAGCCGATTTTAAATCAGGCAAACTAAAATACCTAGTGGCCACAGGCGTAGCCGCCCGCGGCATCGACATTGGCGAACTCAGCCGCGTAGTCAACTACGACCTACCGTTCAAACCTGAAGAATACATTCACCGCATTGGCCGCACAGGTCGCGCAGGTGCAAAAGGCGAAGCCATATCGTTTGTAGCCATGGGAGACTTTAAAAACCTATGCGCGATCGAAAGCCGCTTAAACCACATAATTGAACGCAAAGAATTAGAAGGCTTTCCAGTAAGAAAAGTAGTACCAGTTTCAATCTTAAACTTTGTACGAACCAGTAAGCCGCCACAGAAAAAAGCACCAAAAGTGCATGATAAGGGTGAACAAAAGACCTCTGTGAAAAGAGATGACATAGGCAAGAATAAAAATATCTGGGGCGAATAACCCTCAATATTAAAACTGTAGGAGTCGCACCCCGTGCGCGACCCCGCAACCCTATGCAAGCCACAATATTATAATGGTAAACTACATTACATGGACACTAACGTGTCTATCCCTTTAATTAGCCCCTTTAATTAATTGACCAAAGACATAACAGTGCCCTGTTAATTTATTTTGTTGGAGTGCAAACATGCATCCGTTATTTTGTTTAAAAGGCCAGGTGGCGTTCATTACTGGTGCGGGTAGTGAGCACGGCATAGGCTTTGCGACCGCCAAAATATTAGCTGAACTAGGGGCCCAAGTGGCTATTACGGCCACAACCCAGCGCATCCATGAAAGGGCTGATACATTGCGTACCATCAGCCCCAAAGTGCAAAGCTACATTTGTGACCTTACAGATCGTAAGGCCTGTAAAGCGTTAATCGAAAGAGTAGAAGCCGACTTTGGAAAAATAGATATTCTTGTTAACAATGCCGGCATGTCTATGGTGGGCTCTCCTGAAGTTTATGACCCGTTCCATGAGACTAAAGATGAAGACTGGGATATCGGCATTGAGCGCAATTTAACTACTTGCTATAACGTGACCCGCAGGGTGATTCCAGGAATGGTCGCGCGTGGTTATGGGCGAGTGGTAAATGTATCGTCAGTGACCGGACCGCTAGTAAGTAATGCAGGCGAAGCCGCTTATAGTGCCGCCAAGGCGGCCATGGTCGGCATGAGTCGCAGTATCGCCCTTGATGTGGCCAAATATAATATAACCGTAAACAATGTCGCGCCGGGTTGGGTTGCCACGGCCTCGCAAACTGAAGAAGAAATACAGGCGTCTACCTATACGCCGCTACAGCGCGCAGGAACACCTATGGAAATGGCGAGCATGATTGCGTATTTAGCATCCCCCGGAGCAAGTTACATGACCGGGCAATTAATGGTGGTAGACGGGGGAAATTGCTTACAAGAAAACAAGGGACCATAATTTTTGGTCCTATTAATTAAATAGACAATTACCTGTAAAGATAGTTTTAGTTGGAGTTTATATTGGCATCTACAAATTAATTGGGCCATATAAATACCTTATATAAATAAACATATTTACAGGCACATTCACAGGCATTCACAGGGACACTCACCCTAATGCAACCGCAATACCAAAAGCGAGGAACGAACTATCTGGTGTTCATTCCGCCTGATTGACATGGGTGTGCGAATAATCGATAAGAATCCACTATTAGTACGATCACACTAACGTGGCTATCCCTTTAATTGCTTCCTGTAATTTACTCCCTACATATTTTATTTTTTAACTATCACTAAGTCTGATTCAGTTAAGCTGACTGGTAGCTCAACTTCATGCCAACTTGTAATACGCTTTACGACAATATAATCAGGAATCCCCCAGAAAAATAACTCCTTATCCTCTCCTCCCCAACTATGTTTTTCATTTAGATAACTAATTTCTCGACCTTTAGAATCATAGGCTAAAACTGATCTTGATGAGAACACGCTTGTATAGCTCGGTATACTGGGGTTAATTACTTTTTCCTTGCGAGCCAAATCCTGATCATCATAGAGTGCATGAAAAATTACTCGCTCTCCTTTTAGTGTAACTCCATGTTTAGTCTCACCTTGAGCAATAGTAATTAGATCTAAGGTCTCAGGATATTTTAATGAAATATACCCACTAATCTCATCAAACTTAGCATCAACTTCCAAGCTATTATTTTTTGATGGCGCAACAAAATGATAAGTATGATTATTTGATTGTTGCCAGAGAGATGGGGTGAACAATATATTTTCACCATCCTTCAAAAGGTTTATCCCATTAACATTAGATTTAGCAAATATACTATTAGCATTTTCAGGTAAACTGATTTTTAAGGAGCGTCTTTTCTTTCCTTGCCAGTCTTCATTTTCTTCGTATTGAATATTTATAAGCGATTCAAGAGCTCTTTTATTTAGATCTTCAAAATTTGGCTCTATGTATGGCTCTACTAGTACAGTTTGCTTAATTGGTTCAGATAACTCCCCTAAAAGTAATTCGGGCTTACTATATGCGGTTATTGGCAACTCTACTTGCTTGGTAGACGTCAAAAAATAGAATTCCACTTGACTAGGAGTCCCCTTCACACTTAAGGATTTATTAATTGATCTCATTGGCCGAGAGAACCTTGCTTCTTCAACAGGATTTAATGGACTGCTAGAAGAACTTCCACTTGTATCCAAAACATCTCCATCATTATTCCTAATAATAATAACTGGATCCAAAGCCTCTAACTCAAAAGGCTGATACCAGCTAAATGAAACACGGCCATTTTTCAAAGAGTTAAGACTAAATGCAATATCTGACTTCTCGATTTCTACACCAACTCCGTCTGAATCTACAACAAACGATACAATTTCAGTGGGCATCTCAAACTGAAGAATACCTCTTGCTAGCTTCACTTTATTTTCTGGATTGTCCTTAGGTATATCATCTGACCATATACCATTATGGTATCGATTAGCACTTTGGTATTTTTCTCTTTCTAATTTTTTTTCCTTGCTAAATTGTCCTAAAATAGATTCCCCATTCTTATCTAAAGCCATGCCCCAAGTAACAATAGGAGATATACTATCTTTTATTGAGAGGTAATTTAAATTCCCTCTTGCTATCACTGTATCTCCATAATCCCAGTCTAAATAAAACCTACCCGACAATTCTTTAGTTATCTCAGCAAACTCTGCTTCAGATAAAACCTCTGGTTTTATTGGTGGATTCCTATCCAATACATCTTCAATAACGGCAGTTTCACTTTCTTTTTTTCCAACCACGCCATCATTCATTAACTCTTCAATACCAATCGCTGTTACTTTCCAGTTTATGCCTTGCAACTCCATATACAACGCTAGATCATCCAACTGTATGAGAAATCGATTGGGGCTGACAAAAAAAGCATACCAATTGGTTAGTTCATTATTATCAGCAATAGTAGCTTTTGATTTTTTATTAGTCTGGCTTATCTTACCTTGCTTAATTACCTTTGATAATTTTTCTGGATCAATCAATTCCTCTAAGATTTTGTCTGTTACAGACTTCATCATAGGAGCAAACATAGCAGCCATTGGTTGTTCATCAAGTTGATCTTTTAGCGCTTTATCAATTTGGTATTTTGCAGACTCCTTAACACTATCAAAATCAATATACTGCTCCATTGTAGGAACATCTCCGCCTTTCACAGCTTGCATCATACGCCAGGCTGTCAAATATGGACTTATCAAATAAATTATAAAAATTGATAATACGATTGTTAAATAAATTCCCTTTTTATTTTTTTTCAAAGCAGTTTTCCTACAAAAGTTATTATTGTTTATTAAAAAATCATTAAGAATCTAATTTATCACATAATATTAACTACTGAGTAATTTTAATCTCCCTAATAAAGAGAGAATACCAGAGCAAACTGCAATACCAGAAGCGAGGGATGAACTATCAGGTACTTATTCCGCCTGATTGACATGGGTGTGCTAATAATCGATAAGAATCCACTATTAGTATGATCACACTAACGTGGCTGTCCCTTTAATTACGTTCCTTTAATTATTTTTGTGTTGAAAATACACATTCAAAACCTAATAAAAATCACTCTTTGAAGCGCTTTTGCTTAGCCAAGAAAATATCGAATAGCTTAGAGATAGATGCTAGTGCTTTTAAAAAATCTGGATTAGCATTGGGGGCGTATACAAGCGGACCTAGAAAATCTTTATAGTTTTGTGCGTAAACTGGATTACTCTTAAGCTCACCCAACGAGTACAGGCATTCTGCTAAAGGTTTATCCTTAAACTCTTTATGTTGAGCGCTAAACCGATCAGCATCCCACACTATCACCGTCTCCAGAATGGAGATTAACTTGTTTTCATCTATGTAGCCGCCTGCCAATAAAAAATCTACATCATAAACGTGTCTAATTAAACGATCATCAACCCAAGGCTTATCTCTAGCAATCCCGGCCACGCGCCTTAGTAGGGAAACGATTTTTTCAGCCGCTGTGTAGGTGGCATCCACACATAAAATTGCTTTCACTTCGAGTTCAGCATTAGATGCTTCTGCGATCATAGAGCCGAAGGTATGGGATTCGTAGCTAGAGAAATTTTCGCAGTATGTGATTTCTACTTGGATGTTTGGTCGTAAAGCATCAATAGGGTCAGACACCGGGCTGTATTCTATTTCCCATTCGATGTGTTGATTACTATTTTCTTGCTTGATGATTTCTGAGCTGTAGCCAATCTTAATAAGTGAGTTTGTGATTTCATTCTTCAGCTTACTCAATTCTGATTTACGTTTGTTGTTAGAAAACTGTTCACACTGCTTGGTAGGTACTAGTTTAAGATCAATATCTTCAGACATCCTACCAAGACCCTTGATTGTTTTTGAGAGGCAAGTACCACCAGAAAAGACAATAATAAAAAAATCGGACTGGAATTCTGAGAGTAAAGATAGAACCTGTGTAACATGAAAATCTTTTTCCACAAGCGAAGGCTCGGATATCCCAAGCACTTCGGCCACGTCTAGAAGTAGTTCTTCATCTATATCAGCGGGCAACTAGTTGACTCCCAGAAAAATACTGAAACTGCACCTTGGTTTTATTGAACGCAATAGAACGAGAAAAACCACGCTCAACGGTTAAAACTAGGTTTGCCGGTACTTGTGTACTCTGGCGAGCGTTGTACTGATCTACGGTATTAGAAACAGAATAGCGAACATTAAGTCGTTCTAGTGCAGCGATAACAGCACGCTTAAAACCACCACGCATTGCAATGGTCGGCTCACCCGACAATGAGTTAGGACGGGCGCGAGTGTAAAGCCCCTGGCCAATTTTCACTAAATCACCAGAGGTTACTAACTGTTTGAGTACGCGACCTACTTGATCATAGCCAGACAGACTACTGAAATCAGAACGCAAAAAGACTTCCTTCTTCGAAAGCCTAATGCGCAGCTGTACACGCTCTTTAATCGTTTTTTTCTGCTTGTTCATGCTGTGAGTATAAGACTCCATGAGAAATTATGCAATATTTTAGATTATTGAATATACGACATCAATATCTATGAAAGCCTTTATCTGTGGTACTTATATAGGAATTAGTATAATCAATATTGTCGTATAATTATTAGGAATATATGCTGTCGATATGGACTCTGACCCCACCGCCGTATCCGCATGGGTAATTATTAGCGCCGAAGTCGTCAGGCAAGAAGTAGAAAAAATCTATCAAGACACAGTTAAGGTAAATCTTACGCGATTAGAAGGCCTGATCACGGATGTAAAAGCCGAAAAAGGGTTATCCATCGCTAATAAAGAAGTTAAAGAATTAGCTTGTATGATACTGGCCAGTATTGAGGGTTGCTATTAATTGGCTACTACTGCGCAAGCGCTTATGCCTTAGGGGTTTGCGGCTAAGACGTTGAAGTATTTGATTGGGCGTTTCGGGTGATGATTTTAGTGTCGCTTAAAGGGTTATTATTGGTAGGACAGCTCCTCAAAAATTAAGAAGCTGCTGGAGATTAAATCTAAGGATCAAGTACTCTGACCCGAATGCCCTACGAATGCCACTAAGTTAAGCCATCTTTGGATGGCTTAACTTAGTGGCATTCTACTCTGACCCCTTGATCACCTTGATCAATAACTCTCTGTTAGTACGATCACACTAACGTGACAGTCCCTTTAATTATCTCACTTTAAATATTGGAAGCTGAAACAGCTAGGCTGCACCTAGGATAAAGGGTCAAGTACTCTGCCCTTTGAAGATGATTCATATAGATCCCAAGCGCCTTGTTTCTTGGTTTTAATCGCTGACTTAACTGTCGCACTGTCAAAACCAATTAATCTTTTACCA
>JAWUVO010000128.1:0-9065 GCA_034112325.1 Bermanella sp.
ATTCGTGTTGAGCATTTAAACTAAACATTCATTTAACTTTTTATGAAGTTGAAAAAAGAATAGAAAACATGGCTCACATAAATGAGCCAGTGGGTTAAAACTTATGATGAAGTACATTTCAACTCGTGGTGATGCACCAGAGTTAACATTTGAAGAAGTTCTGCTGACGGGCCTAGCGACCGACGGCGGTTTGTATGTGCCTAAAGAAGTGCCAAAATTCAGCCAACAAGAAATTGAATCTTGGCGTGGTCTTCCTTATGCAGAATTAGCGCATAAGGTTATTTATCCATTTGTCGAAGGTTGTGTAGAAAGTGATGCGCTTAAAGACATATTAGGTGAAGTATACGGAGCGTTTGCTCATAAAGCGGTAGCACCTTTGCAGCAAATAGATCACAACGAATATGTTTTAGAGTTATTTCACGGTCCAACTTTAGCGTTTAAAGACTTTGCATTGCAAACTTTAGGTCGTTTATTAGATTACATACTAGAACGTCGTGATGAAAAGGTTGTGATCATGGGGGCTACTTCTGGTGACACCGGTTCAGCCGCCATTGAAGGAACAAAAGCTTGTCGTAACGTAGACATATTTATCTTGTATCCTCACGGTAAAGTGTCTGAAGTTCAGCGTCGTCAAATGACAACCGTAACTGGTGATAATATTTATAATATCGCCATTGAAGGTAACTTCGACCAAGCGCAAGACATGGTTAAAGCCAGCTTTGGCGATCAGTCATTTTTAAAAGGTGAGCGCAAATTAGTAGCCGTAAACAGCATTAACTGGGCACGCATAATGTCGCAGATTGTTTATTACTTCTATTCTTCATTAAATCTTGGTGGACCACTTCGTCCAATGGCGTACTCGGTTCCAACTGGAAACTTTGGTGATATTTTTGCAGGTTATATGGCGAAAAAAATGGGTCTACCAATAGACCAGTTAATAATTGCCACTAATAAAAACGATGTATTGCACCGTTTAATGAGTAAAAACAAATACCAAGTACATCCACTTGAACACACCATTACACCATCAATGGATATTGCAGTATCTTCAAACTTTGAGCGTTTATTGTTTGACCTTTACGACCGCGACGGCGCGCAACTGTCCGAACTAATGAGTCGAATGAACGCCAAAAAAGATGTGGTTTCTTTAGATGAAGATAAGCTGGCTAAAGCCCGTGAATTATTTGATAGTTATTCATGCAGCGAAGAAGATACAGTTAATATTATGCAGCAGGTATTCTCTGAAACAGGTTACCTGTTAGACCCACACACAGCCATTGGTGTTAAAGCCGCACGTGAAGTGCGTCGAGACAAAAATATCCCAATGATTACACTGGGCACAGCTCATCCGGTTAAGTTTGAAGAAGCGGCGAAAAAAGCAGGTTTTGAAATGCCAAAACTTCCGCATCATTTAGCCGACCTAATGGAACGTGAAGAACGTTTTACTGTTTTACCAGCCGATATTAACGATATTCATGCTTTTATAGCCAAGAATACCTTCAAATAAAAGCTAGTAAACGAAATGAAAAGCCTCGGTGTGAAAACACTGAGGCTTTTCTATTTAATTACATGGCGAATAGCAAACCATGACAATAAAAATTGAACAGCGAGCTTCTAACTCAAGTCTGCCACTTATACCGCGCATACTAGATAGTCGTGGATTAACCGCTGAAAATTTGGACTTTGGATTAAAAGGCCTCGCCGACTACTCAAAATTAAAAGGCATAAGCGCGGCTTGCGAATTACTTTACAGCGCTATCCTCAATAAAAAACGCATTTTAATTGTTGGCGACTTTGATGCCGACGGAGCTACTAGTACTGCACTGGCGGTTGACTGCCTAAATAAAATGGGTGCCCACTGGGTACACTATTTAGTGCCTAACCGTTTTGAATATGGCTATGGACTATCGCCAGCCATAACTGATTTAGCCCAGCAAGAATTCAAGCCCGATTTATTAGTCACCGTCGATAATGGTATCTCTAGCTTTGAAGGTGTTGCCCGCGCAAAACAATTAGGCATGCAGGTTTTAGTCACCGACCATCATTTGGCTGCAAGTGCTAACGAAGCAGACTTACCTAAAGCCGATGCCATAGTAAACCCTAATCAACCCAACTGTTTTTTTGAATCTAAATCGGCGTGTGGCTGCGCGGTAATATTTTATGTGCTGTGTGCGTTACGGGCGCACATGATCAAGCAAGGGCACGACCAGGAAAGCCTACCTAAAATGGCCAGCTATTTAGATTTAGTAGCGTTAGCATCGGTAGCCGATGTTGTGCCGTTGGATAAAAATAATCGTATTTTAGTAGAGCAAGGCTTACGTCGCATTCGATCAGGTAATGGTCGACCAGGTATAAATGCACTGTTAAAAGTAGCAAGCAAAAATCAGCAGCAGCTCACCAGTAAAGATTTTGGATTTGCTTTAGGCCCAAGATTAAATGCCGCTGGTCGCATGGATGACATGAGCATAGGCATCGAATGTTTGCTTTCATCTACACCCGAAGACGCAGAGTCGGCGGCGCAATTATTAGACGACTTAAACAACGAGCGTAAAAAAGTCGAAGGCGGCATGCAGCAACAAGCGTTAGCGGCGCTAGAAAAACTGCCAGTGGCTGAAGTAGGTTCAGCGAGCAGTTTGTGTTTGTTCCAAGCCGACTGGCATCAAGGTGTGATTGGCTTGTTGGCTTCACGTCTAAAAGAAAAATACTACCGACCTGTGATTATCTTTGCTCCTGCTCAAGAAGGAAATAATGCTGATGACGCCGAATTAAAAGCCAGTGGTCGATCTATTCCAGGGTTTCACTTACGCGATGCATTAGACCTAGTAGCCAAGCGAATTCCTCACGCGTTAAGCAAGTTTGGTGGTCATGCGATGGCAGCGGGTTTGTCTTTGAATAGAGCGCACTTGGAAGAATTCAAACATTGCTTTGAGCAAGTGGCTGAGACAATGTTAACGCCAGAGCTGCTAGTAAATACATTAGTAACAGACGGTATGCCCGCGCCGCAAGAATTCACTATTAATATGGCTCGTCAACTGAGATTTGTAGCGCCTTGGGGGCAAAACTTTCCAGAACCATTATTTGATGGCGAGTTCTTAGTAGTTAATCAGCGCTTACTAGGAGCCGATAAAAATCATTTAAAACTCACGTTACAAATACCAAGCACACGGCAATTAGTTGATGGGATTTTATTTGGCATAGAGCGACATGGGTTGCAAACAAACGAAGTAATGAACTTACAGAAAGTTCGCATTGTGTTTGAAATGGATGTAAATGAATTTAGAGGGAATGAAACGGTTCAGTTAATTATTCGTCATTTAGAGATTAGATAGTGTTACAAACAGTGTATTAGCCACTCCGTGCTAATACACCTTCATATCAAATTACTTTTTGTTTTTATGCTTTGGTTTTTTAGGCCCCACTTTTTTAGCTTTTCCAGCAACTGGCTTAGGATCTTTACCCTGAACAATTTTTGTTTGGCTGCTTTTATTGGTACGGTTAGGGCGTTGCTTTTTAGATACCGCTTTAATTAATGAGTCACGGCTACTTACTTCAAAGCCTGGCTGAAAGATTCGCTTAATTCTATTGCCAATCATACGTTCAATATTATCTAGTGTGCGCTCTTCTTCACGGCTAACAAATGAAATTGCATTGCCTTTATTACCTGCGCGACCAGCACGACCAATGCGGTGAACATAGTCTTCGGCTAGATATGGAAGGTTAAAGTTTAAAACGTATTCCAAGCCATTTATATCTAAACCACGAGCCGCCACTTCAGTGGCAATTAATACTTGAATATCGCCCGCTTTAAAATCGGCTAATGCGCGACGTCGAGTACCCTGGCTTTTATCCCCATGGCAAACAGCGGCCGTCACCTTGTGTAGCTTCAAGTCAGACAATAAGCGGTCAGCTTGCTCTTTAGTGCTGGTAAACACTAAAATTTGAAACCAGTTTTGTTCGTTTAATAAGTTAATAAACAAATCTATTTTGCTGCGTTCATCAACAGGATAAACCACATGCTGAACCGTATCGGCAGTCGCATTTTGCTTGGTTACACGAATAACCTCATGGTTGTTTAATATTTGGTGGGCTAACTCGTTTACAGCGGGGGAGATAGTCGCTGAAAATAATAACGTCTGACGTTTTTTAGCTGTATGTTGAAAAATGGTATCTACATCGTTAATAAAGCCCATATCTAACATGCGGTCGGCTTCATCTAACACTACAAACTCAGCATGCGATAGCTCTACATTACACTGAGTAAGGTGTTCCATTAAGCGCCCTGGTGTGGCTATTAATATATCCACACCGGCTTTTAACTTGCGCTCCTGGCCGCCCATTTTTACACCACCGTAAACGGCTGTGACACTAAGTGGTAAAAACTGAGCGTAGGCACCAATGGTATTGGCTAGCTGCTCGGCTAATTCACGAGTTGGGGTCAGAATGATGGCTCTTGGGCCTTTAGATTCGATAATTCTGGGCTTATCGACCATTTGCTGCAATATAGGCAATGCAAACGCAGCGGTTTTGCCTGTACCGGTTTGAGCATTAGCTAATATGTCTTTACCACGTCTGGCAGGTACAATGGCTTTCTCCTGCACAGGCGTCATCTCTGTATAACCGCAGGCTTCAATGGCTTGCAGGAGTTCAGGCGCTAATCCTAGAGATGAAAAATTCATGGTATTACCTATAAAGTATTGTGGCTTGTGAGCAAGTGGCTCTATACAGCCAAAATCGAGCACGTATTATACAGGACTTTAAAAGATTTTACGCCTATTCACTAAGGCTAATTGTAACAAGGGTGCTGATTTTTGTTGCAGCATGTCCTTTTATTTAGGGTTAAATTGGTTATTCTTACCGCATTAATAACAGCATAAGAATCCCCATGATTATTAAACCTAAAACTCGCGGCTTTATTTGCACAACCACTCATCCTCTAGGTTGTGAAGCCAATGTGCTTGAGCAAATTAACATTACCAAGGCTAACGCCGTATTAGCGGACGGTCCAAAACGTGTCTTAGTGGTTGGCTCTTCTAGTGGTTATGGCTTGTCGTCACGTATTACCGCCGCATTTGGCAGTGGTGCATCAACGTTAGGGGTATTTTTTGAGAAGCCTGGTACGCAAAAAAAGCCTGGCACCGCTGGTTTTTATAATTCTGCTGCGTTCGATAAATTTGCCAAGGCCGAAGGTCTGTATTCAAAAAGTATTAATGGCGATGCGTTTAGTGACGAAGCCAAGCAAAAGGCTATTGAGCTAATCAAGGCCGACCTTGGTCAAATAGACATGGTTGTTTATTCTCTAGCGTCTCCAGTTCGTAAAGTACCCGGTAGCGACGAGCTAACCCGCTCGGCTCTAAAACCCATCGGCAAAACGTATACGGCCACCGCCGTGAATACCAATAAAGACATCATCATTGAAACCAGTGTTGAACCGGCTACCCAGCAAGAAATTGATGACACCGTTACCGTAATGGGCGGTCAAGATTGGGAGCTTTGGATAAACGCCTTATCTGAAGCCGGTGTATTGGCTGACAACTGTAAAACGGTTGCCTATAGCTATATTGGTACAGAAATAACTTGGCCAATCTATTGGGACGGTGCCCTAGGCAAGGCGAAAATGGACTTGGATCGTGCGGCTAAAAACTTAGATAGCTTGTTATCTGCAAAAGGTGGCAGCGCCAATGTAGCCGTATTAAAAAGCGTAGTAACACAGGCCAGTTCAGCTATTCCTGTGATGCCTTTGTACATTGCCATGGTCTTCAAAAAAATGCGTGAACAAGGCGTGCATGAAGGCTGCATAGAGCAAATTAATCGTTTGTTTACCCAGTGTTTATACCGTGAAGACGGTACAGCACCAGAAGTAGATGACAAGAATCGCTTGCGCCTAGATGACTTAGAATTACGGGAAGATATTCAAGCTCATTGTCAAAAATTATGGTCTACAGTGACCACAGAAAACTTAGCCCAAGTAACCGACTACATCGAATACAAAGAAGAGTTTTTAAAGCTGTTTGGATTTGGTGTTAACGGCATTGATTACGAAGCCGAAGTAGATACTGTAGTTAACTTAGAGGTAGTAGAGCTTTAACCAATCTCAATAGCATTCGCCTGCAAGCAGGCTCCAACCGTTAGCGTTAACTAGCTAGTTGGAGCCGGTTAGAGCTTGCTTGCAAGCGAAAGCGTTACACCGACAATGTTTAATTCCGCTGACTATTTTATAATACCCAATCAACGATCATTCCTATTTGGCAGCTTCGTATGCCGCCATGCTGTCTACAATCGCTTTTTTAGCCGCTGCCGCATTATCCCAACCATCAACCTTAACCCACTTACCTTCTTCTAAATCTTTGTAGTGGCTAAAGAAATGTTCAATCTGATCACGAAGCAGCTTAGGCACATCGTTAATATCGCTTATATCGTTGTATGCCTTGCTGATTTTGGTATGAGGAACAGCTAATAATTTAGCGTCTTCACCGGCTTCGTCAGTCATGTTCAATACGCCAACAGGACGACAGCGAATTACCGCACCGGCTTGTACTGGATAGGGCGTGATCACTAATACGTCTAATGCATCGCCATCGTCCGCTAAGGTATTGTTAATAAATCCATAGTTAGCAGGGTAAAACATGGGTGTGGCCATAAAGCGGTCAACCATCAATGCGCCGCCCATGTCTTTGTCAATTTCGTACTTGATTGGGCTAGCGTTAGCCGGAATCTCAATGGCTACGTAAATGTCATCAGGTGCGTCTATACCAACTGGGATTAGATCAAAGTTCATGTTAAATCCTATGATTTATCTGATTATAAATAAGGTTATTTAAATTTGATGAAAATTATACAGGCTGTTTGGCCCGTGGGCTAGGGAAGGGGTAGCAGACCTTGACATAGGTTAGGTTGGAGCCTGCTCGTAGGCGATTTCAGCGAAAGATCTTTCGCCCACGGGGTGGGCTCCTACAGTGGTTGTTTAATGCCTTAGCATCTAGCTCTTGGCAATAATCTCCTTGATCTCTGGCACACAGCTGCCGCAGTTGGTACCGGCTTTTAATTCAGCGCCTACCTCAGCGGCATTTTTACAGCCCCCTAATACGGATTTCTGAATGGTTTTTTCCCCCACACTAAAGCATGCGCAAACAATGCGGCCTATGTCTTCGCCTGCTGGTGCGTAACCGCTTAATAGCGCATTACGCGAGCGTGAATCAAGAGATGGCTTATTAAACTGCATGCCCAGCCAAGTACGCTCTGGTAAATGTTGATCTGGTGCGATCATAGCCAAACCTTGTAATGCACCTTGTTTATCTAATAAAGCCACTCTAAAAAGACGACTACTTTCATCTGCATAGGTCAGTAATTCTAAATCAGCATGTTTAATCGCTTGTTCGCTTTCAAAGCCTAGCCAACTGATCATTGTATCGGTTGGATCTTTTAACGAATTGTTATCGGCTACTTCTAAACGGTTATGTTCTTTGCCTTTTGCACTCACAATATAATCGCAGTTAGGCCAGTTAATCTCTTTTCTATTTAAGATAAAGCCAAACCATTTTGCATCGTAGGCTGTCACATTAACCGGTGTATGTTTACTTTCAGGCTGTTTGCTAAAGGTATCTACTTCGGGGTTAACAACAGTATTTATGCGTCCTTTTTTAGATAAAGCTTGAGTCCAGTGCATAGGCGCAAATATATCGCCCACTTTACAGTTATCATTAATCACTAAGCGGCCAAGCATATCCCCCCATTTACTATTTACATTAACTAACTGACCGTCATTAAGTTTTAATAGTTTTGCATCTTGTGTATTCACTTCAACAAACGGTTCACTAATGTGTTGGTTTAGTTTTGACGCTAACGCGGTGCGCGTCATGGTATGCCATTGATCGCGAATTCGGCCAGTATTTAACCGCAGGGGATAATCATTGGTAGGTAAATTAATAGGTAACTTTGGTTCTAATGCTAAAATTTGTGCTTTACGGTTAGCAGTAAAAAATTGGCCGTTTTCAAAAAATCGTTCTAAACCATTTGGATGCTCAGTATTTACCGGCCATTGAATGGGAGTCAAATCTTCGTATTGGCTATCACTGCAGTTTTGTAACCCAGATATATCAAAGTCGCGTAATCGATTATTTGAATTGGACGCGTTATCTTCCGAATTTTCAAAACCTGAAAGGGCGGCATGCTCGCGAAAAATAGCCGCTTGATTTGTATGACTAAACCCAGCTTCAAACCCCATGCGTTTTGCTACTTCATTAATAATCCACCAGTCGTGCTGTGCATTACCCGCGTTAGAAAATAAACTACGTTGGCGGCTAATACGCCGTTCACTGTTAGTGACGGTACCGTCTTTTTCGCTCCAGCCGGTGGCCGGTAATTTTACATTAGCAAGACGAACCGTATCGGTGTCGGCAATACAATCGCTAACAACAACAAGCTCACATTTTTCTAAGGCACGTTTAACTTGATTCGCGTTAGGCAAACTTACTACCGGATTAGTTGCCATAATCCAAACGGCTTTTATTTTCCCCGACTCAATAGCGTTAAACATATCAACTGCCATTAAACCTGGCTTAGTTGCCATGTTTGGCGCATCCCAAAATCGTTGTACTCTATCAATACTATCTTCGTTAAAGTCCATATGCGCGGCTAAGGTATTGGCAAGTCCACCTACTTCACGACCACCCATAGCATTAGGTTGGCCCGTCATAGAAAACGGTCCCATACCTTTTTTACCAATACGGCCAGTAGCTAGATGACAATTAATAATACTGTTTACTTTATCGGTGCCCGAAGAGCTTTGATTAACACCTTGACTGTAAAGCGTGACAGATTTTTCTGTGTTACTAAACCAATCAAAAAAGTTTGATAAATCATCTTCATTTAGACCTAGTTTTTTAGCCAGTTCAATAATATTACCGCTTGACTGTTGCGCGGCTAAGATAGCTGCATCTAATCCATCGCAGTGTTGCTTAACATAGCTCTGATTTATTTTTTGATTTTGATTTAATGCACTTAACAAACCATTAAATAACCACACATCAGTGCCTAGATTTAATGGTAGGTGTAGGTCAGCAATGTCA
>JAWUVO010000129.1:0-21044 GCA_034112325.1 Bermanella sp.
ACAGTATGCGGATATTCAATAGATTTATCGTTGTGGGCCACAGTATCACCACCAAAATGGTATTCGATCAGTTCAGCATTTTTAACAAGGTATATTTCAATTTGATCTAGTGGAGCATACGAAAGCTCTAGGGCCCAGTTAGAGACCAGTCGATTTTCATTAATGACTTGTGTCCGTAACCAGTAAATGCCGTCACCAAAACCTAAGTTTATACTGTTAGAACCATTTTTCTGCCATTTAAGGCTGTCCTCAATAGACAGTAGCTCTTGAAATTCTAGCTCCTTGTCTTCAGTGAAAAAATAAGAAACGGTAGACGTAAGCTGATACTGGCCGTCATAGCTTATATTAAGGGGATTGGCGTGAATGTTAGCGCATAATAAAACGGCTAAAATAACTAAAAAATGCAGCATTATGAGTCCATAACATCTATCTGTTAAGGCTAGATCACGTGGGTATTTAGTCAATTTTATAAGCTCTTTAAATGGCATTTTTTTACCAATAAAAAAAGCCGCGCTGTTTTCACAGGGCGGCTTAGTTAAAGACCGTCAAAGACCATCAAAAAGGTTAAGACGTAACAGTAACTGACATTTAAATGTTATAAAACCTAATCAATCTGCATCGATTAAGGCGTTATCACGAACAGCGCCTTTATCTGCACTAGTTGCAAATTTTCCATATAATTTTAATGCACGGCTCACTTTGCGTGGACGTACTTCTGCAGGCTTCCAGCCTTTTTTGTCTTGTTCGTGACGACGATGAGAAAGCTCTTCGGTGCTCAGGTCAACGTTAATGCTACGATTAGGGATATCAATATTAATGATGTCGCCGGTTTGTAATAACCCAATAGCGCCGCCTGAAGCTGCCTCAGGAGAGCAATGGCCAATCGAAAGGCCAGAAGTACCACCAGAGAAGCGGCCATCTGTTAGCAGCGCGCACTCTTTACCCAATCCTTTCGATTTTAAGTATGAAGTAGGATATAGCATTTCCTGCATACCTGGGCCGCCTTTAGGCCCTTCGTAACGGATTATCACAATGTCTCCAGCGACTACTTCGTCAGCCAGAATGCTTTTTACTGCATCGTCTTGAGATTCAAAGATTTTAGCCTTGCCTTGGAAAATATGAATGTCTTCATCAACCCCCGCTGTTTTAACTACACAGCCATCAAGTGCGATGTTGCCATACAAAACCGCTAAGCCACCTTCTAAAGAGTAGGCATTTTCTAAATTACGAATGCAGCCATTTACGCGATCGCCATCCACAGTAGGGTAACGAGTACTTTGGCTAAATGCGGTTTGGGTTGGAATACCTGCTGGGCCTGCGCGGTAGAATTTAAGTACGGCTTCGCTAGGGCTACGCATGATATCCCACTTGTCTAGGGCTTCTTTCATGGTGGCGCTGTGCACGGTAGGCAGGTCGCTATGGAGTAAACCAGCACGATCAATCTCGCCTAAAATGGCCATTATTCCGCCGGCACGATGCACATCTTCCATGTGATAAAGAGGCGAGTTAGGTGCCACTTTACATAGCTGCGGTACATTGCGTGAAAGACGGTCGATATCTTTTAAGTCAAAGTCTAATTCTGCTTCTTGAGCGGCACCCAATAAATGTAGGATGGTGTTAGTAGATCCACCCATCACAATGTCTAATGTCATGGCATTTTCAAACGCCTTAAAATTAGCAATAGAGCGTGGTAATACAGAGTAGTCATCTTCTTCGTAAAAACGCTTGGCATTTTTAACGATCAAACGGCCAGCTTCTAAGAATAGGTTCTCGCGATCAGCGTGAGTCGCTAAGGTAGATCCGTTACCTGGAAGAGCCAAACCTAAGGCTTCCATCAAACAGTTCATCGAGTTTGCGGTAAACATACCAGAGCAAGAGCCACATGTAGGACATGCACTGCGCTCGTATTCGGCTACTTTTTCGTCAGAAGCCGAGTCGTCTGCGGCAATTACCATAGCATCAACTAAATCTAATTTATGCTCAGACAACTTGGTTTTACCGGCCTCCATAGGGCCACCTGAAACAAAAATTACTGGAATGTTTAAGCGTAAAGAAGCCAGTAACATTCCAGGAGTAATTTTGTCGCAGTTAGAAATACATACAATCGCGTCGGCACAGTGAGCATTAACCATGTATTCAACGCTATCGGCAATAAGCTCGCGGCTAGGAAGGCTGTACAACATGCCGTCATGGCCCATGGCAATACCGTCATCAACCGCAATTGTATTAAATTCTTTTGCTACGCCGCCTGCTTTCTCAATTTCACGGGCTACCAGTTGCCCCATGTCTTTAAGATGAACGTGGCCAGGCACAAACTGAGTGAAGCTATTAGAGACAGCAATAATCGGCTTAGAAAAGTCGTCGTCTTTCATTCCGGTAGCGCGCCAAAGTGCACGAGCACCAGCCATATTGCGACCAGCGGTTGAGGTTTTGCTGCGATATACAGGCATATAGATCTCTCACATCATAGGTAAAGCCAGAATATATTTAGGCTAAACCAAGGGGTGTAAAAATAAAGGTTGATATAGTATAGCAAAAGCACGGGTTAACTGGCTATTTTAAGCCTACTTAAAACAAGGAATATTTAAGGAATTAAACCTGTAAAAATAGGGCTGATTAGAGTAAGCCTTTGGGGTATAAACAGTTAGGTTAAAGCCATTAACTAACAGTTGAAGTAAGCCATACTTTTCAGACTCACAACAAAAGCGTTATATGTTCGATAAAAATGGGTAATACTGAAGCAGTTGGTGTTGATCTAGATTTTGAAACATTCCGTATGATATTTAAATGAAATTTTTTTTGAATCATAAATAGAAAAAATATTATCAGAAGTCATTCAAAAAATTTTGGCTATGAAAAATAATAAAGTAAGACGTAATTGCGCAGCAAGCTATGCTTACTCCTAAATGCTTCACTCATCTGTGCTTGCGAATGTAATGCCCCACTGAGGAAAAGGTAGGATATGAAACCAATAGTAGCAAATAACAAACCCGCTAAAGTGTCGCTTACAAAAGACGAAGAATATTACTTTTGCGCCTGTGGTCGGTCTGACAATCAACCATTTTGTGACGGTTCGCATGAAGGAACTAACTTTAAGCCAAAGTCGTTTACTGCTAAAGAAGATAGCGAAGAATATTTATGTCAGTGTAAACATTCTGCAAATTTGCCTTTTTGCGATGGTAGTCATAAACAGTTTGATGATGCTGCTGTTGGAAAAGAGGGACCAGGAGTTTCAGACAACGCGGATAATACTCCCGTTGCCAGTGCAACCAAAGCAGAGCCTACCGTCGAGTTTATTCACCAATTAGCCAGAGACGGTTTATCTAAGATGGGGCATCACGGCCCTATGACGTCAATGGGTGTGCCACGTCATTTGTTGCCTCATTGGGATGATATTCAGGTTATGACGGCGCAAATGGCGACCAAGCCATTATTTGAAGATGTCAAAGTTAATACTGAGCTAGTCATCGGCCCTAAAGCCAAAAAGCCGCTGATATTAAAGATTCCATTATTTGTTTCCGATATGAGTTTTGGTGCGTTATCTGAAGAGGCTAAAGTCGCTTTGTCAAAAGGGGCTGAAATGGCGGGTACGGGTATTTGTTCGGGTGAAGGCGGTATGTTGCCTGAAGAACAGCAAGCCAATTCTCGTTATTTTTATGAGCTAGCCAGCGCTCAATTTGGCTACGACGAGTCAAAACTAAAAAATGTTCAGGCTTTTCATTTTAAAGGCGGGCAGGGTGCAAAAACAGGCACGGGTGGCCACCTCCCAGCTAATAAAAATATTGGGAAAATTTCTCAAGTGCGCCAAATTCCTGAGGGTGAGGCAGCAATATCTCCTCCAACTTTCAAGGACTTAAACACCAGCGAAGACTTCAAAAACTTTGCCAACCACGTTCGTGAAATTACTGGCGGTATTCCTATTGGCTTTAAGCTAAGCGCCAATCATATTGAAGAAGATATTCAGTTTGCTTTAGATGCTAGTGCCGATTACATTATTTTAGATGGCCGTGGTGGTGGTACTGGAGCGGCCCCAGAAATGTTTCGTGACCACATTAGTGTGCCAACGATACCCGCACTAGCCCGCGCAAGACGCTACCTTGACGAGCAAGGCGTGGGAAATGACGTTACTCTTATTATTACTGGTGGCTTACGTGTTCCTATGGACTTTGTAAAAGCATTGGCATTGGGTGCTGATGGTGTTGCAATATCAAATAGTGCCATGCAATCCATAGGCTGTGTTGCCGCACGTATATGCAACACCAATAACTGCCCGGCTGGAATTGCCACGCAAAAAGCAGATTTACGCCAACGACTTAACGTTGATAAATCAGCCAAACAATTGAAAAACTTCTTTCAAGCGTCCACACAACTTATGCAAGTAATGGCAAGGGCGTGTGGTCATGACGCCTTGATAGGTTTTAATAAAAAAGACTTGGCAACCTGGCATCGAGAAATGGCTTTGCTGTCTGGGATAAAATATTCTGGGTTTACGGACATAGAAAAATAGGTATAACAAGAGTGTAAACTAACGCACTTAGTGCCGAAGATCTAAAGCGCTGCTTTGCAGCAGTGTGGTTAAGTACAAAGGCGTTCAGGCTGTAAAAAATATACAAACTCTGAACGTCTGAACATAAAATAATGTTGAAAATTACTTGAATATTATATAAATACGAACAAAGCCTAGTATAAGAATAGCTGCCATTTTATTGGATTAAGCTCAGTACTACGGATCAATTATCTAGTAAACGTTAAGAAAATCTTACAATAGTAAAATGCGGATTACCGAGTAAAGCCGTTAATGTTGTTATGTGTTCTAACAAAAATAATACTGGTTTATGATCCACTTCTATTTTTATACATTCTTGCTTGGTTTTATTTCTAATGGTATCTAAGGCGATACCACTAACCTCACTACCATCGTTTAAAGTTAATTTAATCGGATAATGATACATGCATGCTATTTCGATGTAGTCGTATTCATGGCAAGAAATCATAATGTGATATTACATCGCAGTTAAAATAGATTTTATATTGTAATTTAACACATGCAGTCATCAAACTTTAATTATGTTTATTTAAGTTTACCTTATGTATTTAGTTGAATAATGCCACCCACTTTTAAATTGTCTTAAACTACCCATTACAATAACTATAATTATTTTTAGATAGACTTTATGAAAATCAAATAGTTAGCGTAGATAAGCTTAAGTTTATGACTGCGTATACCAATGGCATGGCATGGTCAGTCAATAAAAGTATAAAGTGGCTGGATATAGTGGATAAACCATCAAATTTAGATCAATTAAATTTAATGGTTTATCCACTAATACGGAATTATAAAAATGATAAAAATAAAAAAAATGGTCCCAATCTCTTTGTTAATTAAGGGAGTTCTACTTGTGTTACTGACATCTAGTTACGCCTATGCTGATACATCGGTGAACGTTGATCGCGTCAGATGGAAAAAAAGTCTATTTAACTGGACAGATCACGAGCAATACCCTGAATGGAAGCAAGAAGGTATTTGGACAGAGAATCGTAAGAAAACGTATGTGTCTAAATATATGACTCCAACTAAAAGCAATACCAAAACTATGATCATGTTGATTGCGGGTCAGCAAGGTTCATCTGGCAGCTCTGGTGGTTCAAACTGTTTAACAGGCCAAAATCAAAGCTGGGATTCAGATTGGGGCAAGGGTGATAAATCTAAATCTACTAATATCAAAAGCTTATCCTTGTCTGATCGGTTGATTCAATCGGGTCATATTAATTCTTATGATACCTTTTTATCCATTGTATTGAATTCTAATTTTAATTGGGAGTCGACAGCCAATGCAAAAGATAAGGCAGAAGACGCTTTTACAGATTGGTTACTTAAGCACGGTGAAAGCCACAATGTAGAGCGTATTATTTTATTAGGTTCTAGCCGTGGTGGTGCTTTAGCGATGAGGATGTCAAAAAATATTAAGCAACGTTCAGGCTGGAATAACGTGCCTGTTTATGTAGGGTTATTAGATGCCGTACCGAACAAAGGACAAGACGAATTAAAAACACAGGGACAGTCAACGTGTACCAACCCATTAAATAGTAGTTTTTATTCTCGTGAAGCAAATTTAAGTAGTTTTTTTGGTACTTTAAATAAACCTGATATCTTTCATATTGTAACAGGTGCGCCTGTCATTGGTTTTGCAGATGCAGTACATAGTTTCTGTGCAGATGAGTCATCATGGTATCAGCAATCTTGGGCAAACTTAGAGCATAAAGAAATAGGTCGATGTAATACAAGTGAAGGTAATGCGTATGAAGTAGCTAAAATGAACGCTGGTATTGTTCCTCTATATAATTGGGTAATTCAAAAACTATATAAATAAGAGTTGTTATAAAATAATATAAAATTTAGGTGACATAACTTTATTTTTAATACGTTATGTCGTCTGAATTGCGTATTAACTCAGTTTAGAAAAGTAATACAAATCATCAAAGTACAGGTAGAGTAAAAATAGAGCTTAGTTTATCTAAGTTGGGTGATAGGTTTTCAGTAATGACTATTCTCGTAGTACTCTGATATGATTAACCCAATTAAAAACCTAAGAAATGAGTACTATGAAAAAAACATACCTGATTGCTTCGTTATTAATAGCCTCTATATCATCTGCAACAGCTTATGCTGGCTGGGCCGATAAATTTAAAGAAGTCTTTCAAGACGAAGATATAAAAAAAACAATACAAGATACAGTTGGTAGTGGCTCTTCTGGTAACGCAAGTAGTCTTAGCACTGAAACTATTATAAACGGTCTTAAAGAAGCACTTGAAGTAGGTAGCCGACGAGCGATTACGCAAATAAGTCAGTCTGGTGGTTATCTTGATAATCAAGATATTAGAATCCCTTTGCCAGATAAGATCCAAAAAGTAGCCTCAGTTCTCAAAAAATATGGCTTAGAAAGCCAAGTCGAAAAGTTTGAAAAGAGTATGAACAATGCTGCCGAGCAAGCGGCTCCTCATGCTACTGATCTTATTGTATCAGCGCTAAAAGATATGAGCTTCGAAGACGCCAAAAAAATATACTCAGGTGACGATGACGCGGCCACTCAATACTTTAAAGAAAAAACTAGTGGTGAGCTAAGAACTTTATTTCAGCCAAGTGTTGAAAAGTCACTAGGGCAGGTGGGCGCTACTCGCTATTACAAGGACTTAGTAAATAAAGCGAAAGATATTCCTTTTGTTGGTGATAGAGTAAAAATGGATTTAAATGGCTACGTAACAGAAGAAGCGTTGAGCGGTTTATTTAAAGTACTTGCCGATGAAGAAAAGAAAATTCGTCAGAACCCAATTGCACGTACAACGGATTTATTAAAGAAACTGTTTGAATAAAAACGTAGTGATAAACAGGTAAATTAAAATTATTTTACTAAAAAAGCGCTTACTAAGATAAGCGTTTTTTTATAGATGTTAGAAAAATATACCTTTTGATAATACTTATTTAGAAGTGATGTAGCTTATAAAAATAACATGAAAGACTTGGTTTTTTTGACGTGTCTTTCGGGCGAAAACAGGAATTAAGTCTAGTCATTAATTTAGTTAAATTTCTTATGAGCTTAAAATTATATTGAAAATTAAAGTCGTTATATGCCCCGCTCAATTAGAAAACACTTGACGATCATACTGTGGGTTTTAGGAGGTCAAAATAATATCAAGAATGATGTTTACTACTGCATTACTTCTATGAGCTATTTCCAATAGTAGAGCATTCCAAAAGTGTGTAAAGTAAGGCCTATAGCACGTCAATTAATGTTTCTCTACATAATCGAATCGCTGAAAATCCGTGGTTTTCCTGATCTATTATTGAATTGTTATATTAATATATATGGGTTCACGAACAAGAAGAGGTAATTAAGCAATGAAATACTTTGAAAACCTAGCCAAAGCATTATTAGGCGAAGAATTTGGTGAGTTAAGTAGCGGTCAGCAAAAGGTAATTGAAAGCATTGCGCAAAGTACCTCTGTTTCTGAGAATATTAATGAGACTTTTCATGACAGCCTATCTTTTGGTCAACTGGTAGCCGATAAAATGGCGGCGTTTGGGGGTTCTTGGTCGTTTATAGGGCTGTTCTTTCTGTTTATTGTGGTCTGGATATTAATCAATACGGTTTGGCTAATTGGCGATACGTCTTTCGATCCTTATCCATTTATATTATTGAATCTTGGTCTTTCTAGTTTAGCGGCGTTTCAGGCTCCAGTTATTATGATGTCGCAAAATAGGCAGGTAGCCAAAGATCGCCTAGAGCAAAAAGCCACCTTCGAAATAAACTTAAAACTTGAGCTAGAGCTTAGACGGTTGCATGAAAAATTTGATCTTTTACAAGATTCGCTAAAAGCCAAGTAAGATATTATTACTCAGCTGTATGAGACATTATCCCGGTTTAAATATTAGCTATGAGCAAGAGAATATGAGTAACAAAAAATGAGTATTGGTCTAGCACCTATGGAGGGTTTAATTGACCATCCGTTACGAGAAATATTAACTGCGCAAGGTGGTTATGACTACTGTGTGACGGAGTTTCTTCGAGTGGTAGATGTGCTAATTCCTGATCATGTATTTTTACGTAATTGCCCAGAGCTTAAGCAAAATGGTAAAACGCTGGCGGGAACCCCAGTGCACTTACAATTACTGGGCAGTGATATTAGTGCTATGGCCGAAAATGCTTGTCGTGCAATTGAACTGGGTGCGCCAGCTATATCGCTTAACTTTGGCTGTCCAGCAAAAGGGACTAATAAGCGTCAAGGAGGAGCGGTGCTTTTGCAAGAGCCTCAACGTATCCATGATATTGTACGGGCAGTAAAAAAGGCACTGCCAGCGGCAACATTACTGACTGCAAAAATGCGTTTAGGCTATCAAGACGACAGTCTAGCTATGGAGAATGCATTAGCAATTGAATCGGCTGGAGCTGACAATTTAACCATACACGCGCGCACCAAAGTTCAGGGTTATAAGCCCCCTGCTCATTGGCATTTAATAAAACCCATTACAGAAAAATTAAACATTCCAGTTATTGCTAATGGTGATATATATAATAAAGACCATTACCAAGCTTGTTTGTTAGCCAGCGGCTGTCAGCATGTAATGATTGGACGTGGTGCTGTGTCAATGCCAGACCTAGCAAGACAGATAGTTGAGCAGCATCATACGCCGTTAGAATGGTCTCAAGCATTGGTTTTATTATTAAATTATTTGCGCCATATTTTAACGTTAACAGCGCAAAAATATGCGGTAGCAAGATTCAAGCAATGGCTGAATTATTTATCAAAAAACTACCCGCAAGCCAAGTCTCATTTTGAGCAAGTAAAACGCTTCACACAAGCTCAGCAAGTATGGGCGCACTTTCAAGTTGTTAGTTAGTTTATGAGTGTAATAAATAATTAAAGCTGTTAGTTTGTGTTAATTCTATATCCAATATTCTATGTTGAGTTTATCTGATGCAAAAAGAACTAATAATTTTACCTATTATATTAATGGTGTTATTAACTATATTTGTTTGGGGAAGAATGATTTGGGTGCGTTTATCTGTAATGAAATCGATCAATATTGACCCACAGGAAATGAAGTCACAGAAAGCAAAGCAATTTTTTCCAGAAGAAATAAATGTTCCGGCCGAAAACTTTGTTAACCTATTTGAAATTCCTATTATATTTTATTTATTATCCACACTGTTACTTGTGACCGATAGTGTGTCTTTATTTTATTTGATAGCGAGTTTTATTTATGTGGTATTGCGATATGTGCATAGCTTTATTGCATTGACGTACAATAAAGTTGTCCATAGGTTCAAGGCGTACTTACTTAGTTGTTTGGTAGTTTTTATAATGTGGGGTAAATTTTCATACGATCTACTTTTATCCTTTGGATAAAAGTAGATATTTTTGTATAAAAATTTAAAGGGTTTTTATAAAAACCTTGCTGTTTCTTTGTAAGTTATACAAAGATTTTTTCTCGTTTGGTAATTCATCTACCGACCCTGATTTAAAACCTCGCTCTTCAAACCATAAGGCTGTTTGTGTGGTCAGCACGAAGAGTTTTTCAATACCTTGGTTTTTAGCTTCAGTTTCTAATGTGCGTAGTAGTCTGTCACCACGATTCCCACCGCGATACTCGCCATGAATAACCACACACGCTAGCTCAGCCATGCTGTTACTGTATTGGTATAATGCGGCGCACCCCAGCACCATTTCGTCTTTTACTAATACACGAAAACGACTGATCTCATTTTCTAATACTTCACGACCACGGCGCACTAGTATGCCTTTTTCTTCCAGAGGCTCTAATAAATCTAAGATACCCACCACGTCTTCCATTTTTGCGCTGCGCAATTGCTCTTGATGGTTTTGGCTTATTAAAGTGCCACTGCCGTCTAAAGTGAACAGTTCGGTAAGTAACGCACCATCATGTTTATGCTGAATCAGTTGGCATCTTGCCACGCCAAATTCAACCGCATGTTTAGCCGATAATAATTGGGTTGTTAGCTCAATATCAAGGTTACCGGCTACCAGTGCTGAAATTTCACTGGTGATGACATCTTTTATTAGGTTGCCATTTGAATCTTGCAAGCGGTTATTTTCACCAAATAAAATCAATTTGTCGGCTTGTAGACGAATAGCCGTTTGAGTGGCCACATCTTCTACTGGCAGATTAAATGTTTCACCTGTTTTACTGTAGCCGAGACAATTCATTAATACGATGGCGTTATTCTTTAATACTCGTTCAATAGCTTCAGCATCAATCTTTCTGACTTCACCTGTATAAACAAAGTCCACGCCATCTATCACACCTAATGGTTTTGCCATAACAAAGTTGCCACCAACAACACGGATATCAGCACCGTGCATTGGACTATTACTAGCACCCGTACTTAGCATGGCTTCAATTTTTGAGCGTAATTGACCAACGGCCTGCTGAACAGTAACTAACATAGGGGCGTCGGTAATACGTTTGTTTTGATGGAAGCTTGCGGTCAGGTTTTTTTGCTCACACAGCTCATCAATTTGCGGGCGGGCACCATGAACTAATACTAAGCGCACACCTAAGCTATTTAGTAGAGCAATGTCATGAATAATATTTTGGAACTGTTCATGGGCTAATGTTTCACCACCAATCATGATCACAAAGGTTTTACCTCTGTGTGAGTTGATGTACGGCGAACTCTGCCTGAACCAATTTACGTGCTGTGTTGTGTCCACTGTTTATATTCTTTGTTGGCGTGAATGATTTAAGTGTAATGGGTTTTGTTGGCTGGAGCGAGCCCGTGTATTTAATTAATTGTCGTGCCCAACACTCTCGGTTACTGCTGTGCGCTCAAGATTACAGGCAATAGTGTTTTATAAACCCTTTAATATAGTTAACCATAGGCTCAATTTGATCGTGAGCCACATATTCATCTGGCTGATGCGCTTGATCAATTGACCCCGCACCCATTACCACGGTGTCTATATTTTGTGCGGTAAAAAATGGCGCTTCAGTGGCAAACGCCACTGCTTCTGCTCCGTACCCCGATAGTTTTTCAGCTAGATTTACTAATTCGCTATTCTCTTCACTGGCAAAAGCATTGACCCCATCAAAAATTGGATAACTGTCAATTTTACAGTTAGTTTTAGTCGCTATCTTTTGCAGGCGCTGGTTTATATTACTGCGCAGGTTATCCATGTTCATGCCGGGTATAAAGCGAAGGTCATAATGCAGTTCACACTGGCCACAAATACGGTTTGGATTGTCTCCTCCATGAATACAGCCTAGGTTCATGGTGGGTGTAGGCACGCTAAACGCGGTGTGTTTATATTCCTGCTGCAATTGGCTGCGGTAGCTCATTAGCTCGGTCATGACGGTGTGCATGGCGTCCATAGCGCTATTGCCTAAATCTGGGTCAGAACTGTGACCAGATTGCCCAGTCACTCTTACGCCTTCCATCATTATGCCTTTGTGCATGTTGATAGGTCTTAACCCTGTAGGCTCGCCAATAATAGCGGCTCTGGCTTTTGGCAAGCCTAATGTTGCTAATGCCCTGGCTCCTGCCATGCTGGTTTCTTCGTCAGATGTGGCAAGTATAAAAATAGGCGCGCTTAACTTGCTTGTATCTACGCTAGATATAGCGGTGAGTGCTAGCGCAAAAAAACCTTTCATATCGCAGCTACCAAGACCATAAAACTTATTGTCTTTATCGGTTAGTGTAAATGGGTCACTGTTCCAACGGTCTGGGTTGCATGGCACTGTATCGGTGTGGCCAGATAAAATAAGTCCACCAGGACCTTTGCCCAAGCTTGCTAACATATTGTACTTTTTGCGAATAGGATCGACGCATTGAATGTCGACACTAAATCCCAGTGTTTCACACCAAGTTGCCAGTTGGTTGATGACGGCTTCATTAGATAAATCGTACTCTTCTAGTGTGCTAGAGATACTTGGTAATGAAATTAAGGTAGTCAACTGTTGTTTAATAGTGGGGAGCAAAATCGTATCCATAGGTCAGTGAATATAGCGATTACTTGAGTGTATCAAATACTCAAGCAAACGGGAGTTTTTAGCCAGAATCATGTATTTTTAATTGCCCTAGTCGTAATGTGCCGTCAACGGTCATTTATAGGGTGAAAGTTGAGAAATATCGTTGCAGATGGCCTTTAATCGCATGAGCCAATCTGGTCTTTCTGCTAAGCTGTTGAATTACGAATTTTAAAGCAAGATAAATAAAGATAAGAGTTTTAAATGGCCACAGAAGTTGAACTAAAGCTTTCTCTCCCTGAATTTTCAGTAGCGGCTTTTATAAAGTTAGCCAATAGTAGTGAGCAACCTATGGGTGCCGGTCAGGGGGATCCATTACAATTGGAAAATCAATATTTTGATACCGAAGATTTGGCGCTTAACAAAAGTCACGCGGCACTGCGTATCCGTAAGAGTCAATATGGATACAAACAAACCCTTAAAAACAAGGGCAAGGCTGTAGCAGGTTTACATCAGCGTGGAGAGTGGGAATATGAAATTGATCAGCCAGAAGTTAATTGGTCTTTGTTTCCTGCTGAGTTAAATATTGATGAAAAATTAAAAAATGCCATTAAGCCTATTTTTAATACCGATTTTACTCGTCACGTATGGATTAAAAAATATGGTAAAAGTGAAATTGAGTTAGTGCTCGATCAGGGCTTTATACATAACCAAAAAAAGTCTTATTCTTTATGTGAAGTAGAATTAGAACTAATATCTGGACAAGCCGAAGACCTGTTTGCTTTTGCGCAAGAGCTGGCTGCCTTACTGCCCTTGGTGCCTTGCGACATTAATAAAGCTGAACGAGGCTATGGTTTATCCTCGAATATAAGTTTTTATCAAGCTCCCGATTTTTCTAAACAATTTAACGCCAGTTTAGACTTAAATTTATTCTTACAAGACGCACTTACTCGGGTGAGTCGACATTGGGATCAATTTACACAAACTAAAGACTGGTGGAAGGTACTTATTTTAAGCCGTGATGTGCAAGCCATTGAATATATGATTTCATGCTTAAATAGTTTTGAATCATTAGATAATGCATTGACTGAAACATCAGAGTTAAGCGCTAGCTGGAAAAAGTTAAAACATGAACTTATTGAGTTGCTGGCTCCAGCGCGAGTGATTATCGCCTTATTTGTTGATGAGCACAGCAATAGCCGTGGCTTGAGTCAGCGTTTATTACAAATATTAACTAATACACTGAATGACAATGTTCAAAAATGGATAAACAGTAATACGTTTGGTCGATCAATGTTATTGCTGGGCGATTATTTGTATAAGTTTGGTGAACAACTTAATACACAAACCGATTTAAATAATTATATTTGGCGACACGTAGATATATTAATGATTCGAGCTGTGGATATGCCGGTCAAGCAGTTTGAAGATTTACAGTCTATTCAAACATTGGCTTTTATTTATAAACGTTTCGACCATGATGCATACAAAGCATGTAATCAGCTTGTTAAGCAGCATTTAGTAGTGATGGGAATGAGCGATGCTTTAGGTTCATCAATAATCACAGACAAAGACAGCCGAGCTAAATTAGCCAGCTGGTGTCGCAGGCTAACAGTTGAAAAGCGTCGCCTACAAGTTGCTCGAGAGCAGTTAATAGATGTAATGTAGTTTTAGCTAATTTAATAAGATTAATAAAACAGTTCATAATCAACAACGGCAGTTAATTGGAAATAGTATGGCAACGGCTCAAGTATCAGATTTAAAAATATCGTTAAATGCACTTTGCCAGCAATTAAAAAAGTTAGGCCGAATTGATGCTGAGCAATTAGCCGATATTAATCAAGGGGGTTTAAACGGTTTTAAGCACCCAGTTCAAGCCATTGCCAGTCATAAATTTAAATGTGCCGATGACACTTCAGTTAAGTTAGACGAAGACTTAATGATGAAGATGTTAGCCGCTGAAGCTGATTTAGAAATAGTCACTATCGACCCTCTCAAAGTGAAAGTAAGCGAAGTTACTCCAACCATGTCGTTTGCTTTTGCTAAACGTCATGGCCTGTTACCTATAACCATCAGCAAAGACACGGTTACGGTAGCCACGGCCGAACCATTTGATAGCCGTTGGATTGCCGACATAGAGCATATTAATCGACGTAAAGTAAAAGTGGTGGTAACCACGCCTAGTGATATTCAGCGTTATCAGGTTGAGTTCTTTTCGCTTGCGGCTTCTGTAAGCGGTGCAACCGAGCTGCATAATAAGCAGGGTAATAATTTAGAGTCGTTAGTTGAGCTGGGTCAAAAAGGCAGCAACGATGCCAACGACGAACACATTGTTAATATTGTTGATTGGTTGTTTCAGTATGCGTTTGAACAGCGTGCCAGCGATATTCATATTGAGCCGCGCCGTGAAATTGCAAAAGTTCGCTTTCGCATTGACGGCGTGTTACATCCTGTTTATGAATTTCCTGCCACTGTATCAAATGCGGTTACCAGTCGCATAAAAAGTCTAGGGCGCATGAACATAGCTGAAAAACGCAAACCCCAAGACAGCCGCATAAAAACTCGCACACCTAACGGTGACGAAGTTGAGCTGCGCTTAAGCACTATGCCAACCGCATTCGGTGAAAAACTGGTCATGCGTATTTTTGATCCAGAAGTATTGTTACGTAACTTTAATGAGTTAGGGTTTAGTAAAGAAGACCAAGCCAATTGGAAGGCTATGACCAGTAATACATCAGGCATAGTATTGGTAACAGGTCCCACTGGATCGGGTAAAACCACCACGCTTTATAGCACCTTAAAACAGCTAGCCACAGAAGACGTTAATGTTTGTACCGTAGAAGACCCTATAGAAATGGTGGAGCCTGCGTTTAATCAAATGCAAGTGAATAGCCAGATAGATTTAGATTTTTCATCGGGTATTCGTGCTTTGATGCGACAAGACCCCGACATAATAATGGTGGGTGAAATCCGTGATGCTGAAACGGCACAAATGGCGGTTCAGGCTGCTTTAACAGGGCATCTAGTGCTGTCTACACTGCATACTAACGATGCCCCAAGTTCTATTGCGCGACTGTTGCACGTGGGGGTGCCACATTATCTAATTAAAAGTTCGCTAGTAGGTATTATGGCTCAGCGATTGGTCAGAACTCTGTGTGGCCACTGTAAGCAAAAAAAGCCAACCGACCTGAAAATGTGGCAAGATTTGGTACGGCCATGGAGTGCAAAAGCGCCCGAGTTCACATATCACCCAATAGGGTGCTTAGAATGTAGGAATACTGGTTATATGGGCCGTGCCGGGCTCTATGAACTTATGGTCATGAATGATACATTGGCGGGCCAAATTAAAGAGCAAACCGACGTGGGAATGCTTAGGCGCACTGCAATGAAACAAGGCATGCGCAGTTTAAGACTCAGTGGCGCACAGAAGGTAGCGGCTGGTCAGACGACGATAGACGAAGTGTTAAGAGTCACACCTGCAGAAGTAGGCTAACATAATATAATAACCAAGCGATTTTTACGGGCGTATCACAACCTTAAACTTAGATTCAAGATTAAGGGACGGCACACTTGAAGGTAGTAGTATGGGTTTTCCAGCAATAGTAGACGTCGAAGCCTCTGGCTTTGGCCGCGGTAGCTACCCAATAGAGGTAGGTATAGCGTTAGAAGATGGCAGTGTTCATGCCATGTTGATCAAGCCCGCAGATGGCTGGGATCATTGGGACGAATCAGCAGAAAAGATTCATGGCATTAGCCGTGAACATTTAACAAAAAATGGCAAGCCAGTTAGAGATGTTGCGATATTTTTAAATGATCTTTGTGGCGGCCAAACACTTTATACTGATGCATGGAGCTTTGATAGTTCATGGATAGGACGTTTGTTTGATGAAGCTGAAATAGTACAGAGATTTAAACTAGATACTATTACTCGGTTGTTAACGGAAGACGAGCTAGAAAAGTGGAGTGAAGTTAAAGACGCCACTATTAAGCAGCTTGGTTTAGATATACATCGTGCGGCTAACGACGTAACAATTTTACGCGAGACGTTCAAAAATATTAAACCTTGATATAACGCTAATCTTACACTCTACAATAAAGGCAGCCTAGGCTGCCTTTATTGTAGATGCTAGTTAAGTGAAGCTTATAGCTGCTCAAATCTAAATGCATCGTCGATGTAGTTATGTTTAAAGCTAAAGCCTTTTTCCAATAGTACGGCTGGCAATACTCGGCTACTGCCTAATAGCAGTAAATCTCCCATTTCTCCAAATAGTGCTTTCACCACAAATTCAGGCATTGGGAATACAGTAGGTCGGTTAAGAGCATGGCCTAAAGCTTTGGTAAAGTCTTGGTTGCTCACCGGTGCCGGAGCAGTCAGATTGACTGGGCCGGAAATATCATTGTTTAATAAAAACTCCATAGCTCTAATTTCATCACTTAAACTAATCCAGCTCATATACTGTTTGCCGCTTCCAACCTTGCCACCCAATCCTAACTTGAAAGGCAGTAACATTTTTTTCAGTGCGCCGCCGTTAGGGGTAATAACAACTCCCGAGCGCATAAATACAGTTCGTATACCGGCTGCTTGTGCTGGTAAGGCTGCTTGCTCCCATGGGGAAACCACTTGGCTTAAAAAATTACTACCGGCAGGGCTGTTTTCATTAACGGCAACACTGCCTGTCTCACCATAAAATCCAATCGCACTGGCGCTTAAGAAAACTGTTGGTGGAGTTGGCAGTTTAGCAATTGAACGTGCCAGTAAATCCGTGCTGTCGGTGCGGCTTTGAATGATTTGTTGCTTACGCCTTGGGCTCCAACGTTGATCGCCAATATTGACACCGTTCAAGTTAATAACGGCGTCTAGATGAATATCGGAATCTAATTGAATGTGGCCAGTGGCAGGGTCCCAATTAAAAGGGCTGTCTTTTTTATTCCTATGAAGAATAAAAACAGAGTGTCCTTGCGCCTCTAGATAAGGTGCGAGTGCTGAACCAATTAATCCGCTGGCACCACTAATTAGTACATTCATATTTTACAACCTTTTGGTATATACAAGCCTATACGTCATAAGCCCTAAGTTGGATGTTGTAGTGCTGTTTCAATTACTACTATATAAGCCAATATTTATTCACTTGGCGGTATAGAATAAGTCCCCGTAGCATGTGCAACGGGTATAGAGCTGCCTTCACTGAAAATAAAAACATCGCCAACAACCAGTTTTTTACCCACTTTAATTAAGCGGCAATCGGCCACTAAATCTTTATCTGCTGTGGGTTTATTCAAGAAATTAATATTAATGTTAGTAGTAACAGCAAAAGGAATTAAACCTTTCTCTCCTAGTATAGCGGCATAAAGAGCAAGGTCGGCCACTGCAAACATAACCGGTCCAGAAACAGTGCCTCCAGGGCGCAAATCTGACTGTTCTACTTTATGATGAACTCTTGAAAATTGAGCTTGGATAGACATAACACGGGTGCGGCACTGGGGAAAGTCACTTTTTAAGAATTGATTAATTTGATCTGCAGTGGCCATTGGGGATGCTCAATATTAGATAATTTAAGCATATAGAAAGATGGGGCATGATGCACCCGTATAAAAAAACCAGCGCTTCAAAATGGGTATCGCGCTGGTTAACACACAGTGTAATTAAAGAAAGCAATTTATAGGCTATTTTTCAGCAAGTGTTATTTCATCATCCTTATAATAAGCCTCTACTCTGGGGTTCATAAGCGCTTTCCATAGTGGTGGTATTAAAGCGATAACAAACATTGTGGGGTAGCCAAATGGTAATTGTGGGCTACTGTCATAATGTCTTAACACTTGGTAACGACGAGCGGCATAAGCATGATGGTCACTGTGACGCTGCAACTGGAACAAAAACATATTAGTCAAAAAGAAATTACTATTCCAGCTGTGTTCGGGCGTTACACGTTCGTATTTACCATTGTCTAACTGGCGACGGTGAAGGCCGTAATGCTCAATGTAATTTATAATCTCTAATAAGGTAAAGGCCACAAAGCTTTGCAAAAAGAAGAACGCGACCCCCATCCAAAATTCTGCACCCAATAACTCAAAAAAGACTCCCATCAGCAAACTAATAGAAACAGAGAATAAGTAATACCAAATTAATTCATTTTTAATACTGAAGAACGATAACCCCTGCTTTGTCAGTTTTGCCCTTTGAAGAGTCCAGGCATTTAAAAAGTTATGGATGTAGGCATGAGGTAAAAATGCGTATAGACCCTGATTATAGCGAGAAGAGCTTGCATCCATAGGTGTGGATACATGCACGTGATGACCATATAAATGCTCAATCTTAAACCCTCCATAGCTCACTAACGATAGTAATAAGCCACCACTTACCTGTTCAAACTTGGTATTTTTATGTATTAGTTCGTGCCCCATATTGATGGCAATAATTCCTCCTACAGTACCCATACTAAGGACATAACCTAGTTGGCCAACAGCACTTAGATCAGTCCAGTTAATTAAAAAATAACCAGTGGTAAAAAGACAAATAAAATAAAGAGGTAAGCCTGAAAGGGCTAGATACCGATAAAACTGGTTGTTATTTAATTCAGACTCTTCATCAGCTTGAGCATTAACTGGGTCTTTCCCAAGTATCAAGTCAGCCAATGGCACGACCAAATATACAAATATAAGCGCAAGCCATGGTGTTATCACACTTTCGTGGGTAGTTGTGCCCAGGTAATAGCTAATTGCTGGCAATAATAGGGGCAATAAAAACATCAAGTAGCCATATTTTTTAATGCTTAAAACCGTTTTCGGCTTGAGGACGTTTAGGATCACTACTGACTCTCCATCGTTTAATATTATTTTGGGCTAGGCGCCGATTGATTAACACTAGTGATTAATGGTAGGATTGTCAAACAATTAAATGGTAGTGCTCAGTGAAGTTAACCGGCATTTACTAGGTAAAGTGGATTAACAGTGATCATACTGGGTCAATATATAGGTTAATTAGCGAGGCTTTATATTTTCTTGTTCAAATTGAAGTAGTGGCATGGCGGGGCTCCAAAAATAACCTTGGGCTTTTGAGCATTTTAGTGACTGTAAGCAGTGCATCTCTTCCTCTATTTGGATACCCTCGGCGACAGTAGTGGCACCTGTTGCATGGGCTAATTGAATAATGGCACTAGCAATGTTTTGATTGGTTCCGTTTTTATGGATGTTGCGGACAAATGCCATATCAATTTTAATCTCATCGGCTTTCATTGTTTGTAAATATTGCATAGAACTATAACCCGTTCCAAAGTCATCAATCGAGATTCTAAAGCCCAGCAGTTTTAGTTTGCGAATGGTTTCTAAGAACAATTCAGTATTACTTAAAATAGCGGATTCGGTTATTTCTAGAATTATTTTTTTGCTGTCAATTCCATAATATATGATGCTATTTTGTAAGTGAGATATGAGCGCATCTTCTGCCATATCTAAAGCAGATAAGTTTATAGATACTTCAAATTCATTGTAAAAACCAGTATGGTTGCTTTTTAAATCTCCTAACCATTTACAGGTATTTTCGATAACATACTTTGTAATAGAAAATACCAATCCACTTTTTTCTGCCAAAGGAATAAAAATATGTGGACCGATAAATCCATCTGTTGGATGCTGCCAACGCAATAATATTTCTCCACCACAGAGTTTGTTATTATCTAATTTATATTGCGGCTGAATGTATAATTCAAGTGAATGATCCCTGATGGCGACTTCTAAATCAGACATTAACAATACAGTATCTTTAATATTTTGATCTTGTTCTTGAGAATAAAATAACCAAGGTGAATTTGTTTGTTGTGCTGTTAATAGTGCAATTTGTGTTTGTCTAAAGTTTTCTTCGAAACTAAAGTCATTACTGTAAATTTTACAGCCGGTAGTAATGCCCATTTTAATATTTTTAATGCTTTTTATCGAATACTTTTCAAATTCAGCTTTAAGAGGTGTGAGGATTTTTATTGCATTTAATTGTTTCTCTGTATCTGTAGAATAGCGTGGTATTTCTGCCATTAAAAAAATTTGTTCGCCAGGTAAAGCAATTAAATATATGGTATCTTCCGATGGCAATAACATAGGTACTGCCCAGTCCTGAATTTTTATATATTGGCTTACTAGCGCAGATTGGACACTATAATACTCAGATAGTGCAGCAGGACCATATAGGCCCACCAGCTCTTTTAAGCCATGAATTTCAACAGCTACTAATATCAATTGATTATGCTTTTCTTGCAAGCTTGGAATTAGTGTAGGCAGGATGTTTTTTAAATAACTAAAATTACCTATAGCAGTATCTGGATAAGTATAAGATTGACTCAACATTGTACGCTCTGTATTTTTCATACGGTGAGCTAGCGCAACCGAAAACATAAAAAGTTCTGTCAATGTGCCAAATAAAAAGCCGTGCAGAGTAAAGAAATTAATTGGCATTATTCCTAAAACAGTACTCATACCAATAAATCCTCCGGTCAATGTAAATGCCCATGAGATTAAAAAATATTTTGCGGGCCTGTAGTTATTACGATAACTTACAACAGCAACACTTATT
>JAWUVO010000130.1:0-15878 GCA_034112325.1 Bermanella sp.
TCAAGCTCGAACAACTTTTATCAGCCATGCCCTGCCAACTAACTTTAGTCAAGGCGGTTTGCATTGGTCTATATTAAGAGCGCTTTCAATGTCGCTAATGGATGTGATGCCAGTCACTAAACAACTGTTTGCAAACCAAGCTATGGGCTTGGTTGGCAAAGCAAAAGTGTGGAGGCCTTAATGCAGCAATCTTTTGACATGGTCATAGTAGGCGGAGGAATAGTGGGTAGCGCTCTAGCGGCCGCGCTAGCAGATACTAAATTGTCTATCGCGTTAGTAGAAACCCAATTGCCGTTTGCTCCAGCAACCGACGCACTTGAATGCAGCGATGTTGACCTACGTGTAAGTGCTTTAAATCGTGCTAGTGAAATATTTTTATCATCTATTAATGTTTGGAAGTCGATTCCTGAGAGCAGGAAGTGTGCTTATAATAAAATGCGAATTTGGGACGGAGAGGGTACTGGCCATATTCAATTTGAAGGGCATGATATAGGCGAGTCACATTTAGGCCATATCGTTGAAAATCGCTATACCGCGTCCGCTTTAATAATGGGCGTACAGCAACAAAAAAATATTCAGATTTTCTCTGACACAACCGTTAACGAAATAGAAGTATTTAATAGCTCGGATAATTTACTTGAAAATAATCAGCAGGAAAAATACTTTATACATTTAGACAATGGCCAAACTCTATACTCCTCATTAATTGTTGCCGCAGACGGTGCAAGATCATTTGTTCGTGATTGGGCCGACTTTGAAACTCGAGAGTGGAATTATGATCATAATGGTTTGGTGTGCAGTATTGAAACCGAATTACCCCATGAAGATTGTGCATGGCAACGGTTTACCGAAGATGGCGTGCTAGCTTTTTTACCCATTAAGTCTCAGTCAGAGAAAAACTTATGCAGCATTGTGTGGTCTTGTTCTGCAGCAACAGCGGAAAGATTACTGCTGTTAAATGAAGCTGAATTTAATCTGCAGCTAAGTAATGCCTTCGAAAATAAGTTAGGTCGAGTGTTATCAAGTGGGGCCAGAGTAGCCATTCCCTTGAGACAGCGTCATGCTAAAAGCTATTGTAAAAATGGAGTTGTTTTGATTGGTGACGCAGCACATACAATTCATCCATTAGCAGGCCAAGGCGTTAATTTAGGTTTGATGGATGCGTATGTTTTAGCGGATGAAATTAAGCAGGGCTTGCAGCGTGGTTTACCCGCACATAATAGCCAGTTATTGGCACGCTACGAACGTCGTAGAATGCCTGAAAACTTAACCATGATGGTAGCAATGGAATCTTTCAAAAGACTGTTTGCAGTAAAGACACCAGTTTTAAGGTGGTTACGTAATTGGGGAATGAGTAAAATAAACAGTTTAGATGTGGTGAAAAATCATATTGTTCAAGAGGCCATGGGTATAAAGCGCCGTATTAAGTAAACAAGTAATTTATGAAAGCCCATAGTTATTTGGGCTAATACCCATTTCGGCAAATGTCTCTTTAAAGTTCTCTAGGTCATAGTCGTTAAAGCCTAAAAACTCTAATACAAGTTTCCCAATATCATCCCATTCGTGATCTTCTTCTTGCCGTCCTAAAACCTTATAGCTGCCACAAATATGCTCAGCCATTTTTAAAATACTTGTCAGTGTTACCCTATCTGTCTCTAGTGGTTTACTGGTGTACAGACGGCGGCAGTTATGATGTTCAGCAATTATATCGCACAGTACTTTTGGCAGATTCCAAGACTTAGCTGTGTAGTAACCAATAACCGCGTGGTTGGTGTTGTACTGTTGATTTTCAAAATCGATAATACGTTCATGACTGCCGCTGTAGCTTTCAATCATTACATCCACATAATTACTGAATTTAGACATTAATAGCGGGACTCCGCAATTATGAAACAAACCTAGTGTGTATGCGTTATCGGGGTAGTTGTACCCTACGGCTTTGGCTAAGGTGGCACTGGTCATAGCCACATCCATGGCCGAATCCCAAAAGCGTGTGAGGGTTTTAATTTTTTCATCGCTCATTGAGCTTTTAATGCTAATGCCGTTCACAATGTTCACAACACTGTTCATACCTAAAATCCCAACGGCTTGTTGAATGCTGGTGATCTTATTGCTTAAGCCATAAAACGGGCTGTTAACTACTTTTAATACAGTACCGGCTAGGCCTACATCTTGGCTAATGAGTTTGGCAATATGAAGAATGTCAGGGTCTGGCATTACCTGTTCCATCTGCAAATCCACCATGATTTGCGGCTGGGGCGGAATGGAGATCCCTAACAATATCTTATCAAGTTGTTCTTTTGAAAGCTCTGGCACTGTTTATCATCCGCAAAAACTGGGTATCTCTAATTAGTTTAGACAGTAAATGGGTTTATTTATAATTAATTAAGACTTTTATTCTGGACTAAAAGCGCCCATTGCTTGAGCATAAATTTTGTATTGGGTGACACAGCGTATTAACTTATAAGAAGTTATAAAAAAACCGCTCTAGGCGGCTTTAAAGATAATCTGTAATCGATTCAGGATGTGGAAACTGGTAATTCTCGTAATGGAATTCCAAGTTCTGCGGCACCACCATATAACAACTCTATTAACCTTATAGTGTCATTTTGAATTGGGGTTAAGCGTTTTTTGCGTGATTCAACCGAGTCTGTAATTACGCTGTTAGGGAGCTTTTTAATATCCAAAAGTAGGCGTTTAAATTGAGCGGTTATTTTGTCAGCTATTTCGGCGTTACGTAACTTAATAGCATCAATAAAACTGTTCTCAGCGCTAAACAGTAAATCTACTCCGTTCATGATCGCTTCAATATTTCGAATATCTTGTCCAGAAAAAGGGCTGCGAAGGTCTTCAAGCAATGGACTAGTCATTATCATACTAATATGTTCAATTAATACCTCTGTTTGTAAAGTATCAATGGCGGCTTGATAGACGCGTTGTAAGTTTTGTAATGACTGAGGCTGGCGCCATTGTTTAGCATAATAGCCGTGAGCAGGCTCCCAGCGGTCGGTTAATTTTTGCAGCCTCTGCACATTCAAAGCGCTAAGCAGGCGCACGTAATCACGACGACGATTATGATTTTGTGGTTCGTTAATCAACGGATTTACATGCCTGTGATTTTCAGATTTAAGCGTTTCATCTGCATGGTTTTCGGCGGTTTCGTTGTCAATACTGTGGTCTGGTTTTGTGGGCGTTGTATCTAAGTCAATGGTTTCTACACTGTTATCTTGCGGTATGAAATCTTTTGCACTGCGACTTTTATCTTGACCAAATAATAAAAATTCTAAGGGATGAAAACCAATACTGGCATAACGCGGATCACTGAATCCATGCTGCTGTAAAATATCAGGCTGGTTAATGTTTAATGTTTGGTCATTCACTATGCCACTTAAAGGATACAGCGGTAAGTAATCAATATAACCAGGTTCTATAGGCCAGCTGTCTAGCTCTTCTTGAATAATTTGATAGGTGTCATTTTTGTCATGATACGAGGGCTTTTCAAAGCGTGGTACTAGATGAAAAAAACTGACTTTTAAATAACTCTGGTAGGTTTTGATCCACGCATTTTGTGTTTCCTCTAAAGATAGTGGATTTGGGTGGTGTAAAAATGAGGCTAGCACAGCATCTAAAGCTTGAGCATGGCTCAGCGCCTCAGACATTTGTTTATAAGCAAATAAATTGGCCGATGATAACAAGCCGTCAGTGTTCAGCTTGATACTTTCTGCTTGAGCTGAGTCGACTTTTTTTGGGGCCTTAGAAAATAGATCACAACCCGTTAAAAAGGTAGTTGTTAGACATATAATCAGACAAATTTTGATAGTGGATGCGATCGGCATATCTAATCTGAATCCCTTAAGCTAATGATTGGCCAGTTTTGCGCCTTTGCGAATGCGGTTAATGTTTCATCGGCGTCTACTGCAACAGGGTAGTCTACTTGTTTGAGTAAAGGCAGGTCGTTGTGACTATCGCTGTAAAAATAGCTGTCAGTCAATGATTGTCCAGTTTGGTCTAACCAAGATGCCAAGCGGGTCACTTTTCCGTCTTGAAAGCTAGGTATGCCACTGACCTTACCTGTGTATTCACCATTAATTTGCTCGGCTTCTGTGGCAATTATATGATCTACCCCCAACTCAGCGGCTATGGGCTCTGTAACAAACAGGTTGGTCGCCGTAATGATAAGTAGGTAATCGCCCTGGTCCTTGTGCTTTTTAAGTAAATCACGGGATTTTTGTGTAATTAGAGGCAAAATATATTCTTTAACAAAGTTAGCACGCAGCGAATGTAGCTCGTCTTTAGGTATTTGAGTTAATGGTAGCAGCGAAAACTCTAGGTATTCCATGATGTTTAAAGAGCCAGATTGATACTGTTCAAAGTAGTAATCGTTCTTTTCTTGGTAAAGGGCGGCGTCAACTTTGCCTTGGGCCACTAGATATTCACCCCAGCCATGATCACTATCCCCAGCGATAAGGGTATTGTCTAAGTCAAAAATTGCCAGCGCCACGATTATATTCCTATTGATATTCTGGATGCATTTTAACGATTGCCTCAGCGCCTGTCTGTATTATTGTGGGTAAAGCCTAAAAAATTTGTTTTTATAACCAAATGAAATAAAAAAAGGCTGGTAACTGATGCCAATGTTTTAATAGTATGGGGGCATACTAAATTAAAATTGGATAAACAGTGATAGATGCAGACGGATACCGTCCCAATGTAGGCATCATACTGGTAAACAAACGGGCTCAAGTGCTGTGGGCCAGGCGAATAGGGCAGGATGCCTGGCAATTTCCACAAGGTGGTATTAAATCAGACGAAAGCGCTGATGCTGCCCTGTATCGAGAGCTCAGAGAAGAAGTTGGTCTGTTACCCGAAGACGTGGACGTACTAGGGTGTACCAAAGGCTGGCTTCGATATCGTTTACCAAAACGTATGGTTCGCTTAAACAGCAAGCCTGTGTGCATTGGGCAAAAACAGAAATGGTTTTTACTGCAGCTAAAAAGCAGTGAAGAGCGTATTAGCTTTGAATTTGGCGACAAGCCAGAGTTTGATGGCTGGCGCTGGGTAAGTTATTGGTACCCACTTGGGCAAGTTGTACCTTTTAAACGAGATGTTTATCGGCGTGCAATGCGTGAACTAGCGCCATTATTATTTGATCTACAGGAAAAGCAAAACTAATCAATATGTTGAACGTGCTTAGAAACATTGTACAAGAAGTTAACGGTGCAAAAGACCTTGAGTCTGCGCTGAGTATTCTTGTGGCTCGCGTTCAGCAAGCGATGCAGACCGAGGTGTGCTCGGTGTACTCGGTTGACGAGGCTAACCGTCGCTTTGTGTTAAGGGCAAGCAAGGGTTTAAACCAAGAGGCCATTGGTAAAGTTAGTTTGTCTATGGGTGAAGGGCTTGTAGGCTTAGTGGGTGTTCGTGAAGAACCTATCAACTTAGATGATGCGGCTTCTCACCCAAGCTATCGATATTTATCAGAGACCGGCGAAGAGCGCTATAACAGCTTTTTAGGTGTGCCAATTATTCACCACAAACGCTTATTAGGTGTATTAATCGTGCAGCAATCTGCGCGGCGCAGGTTTGATGAATCTGAAGAAGCTTTCATGGTTACTATGTCAGCACAACTGGCAGCCGTGCTGTCCCATGCTGAGGCCACTGAACAAGTTTTAGAATCTGATACCCGCAAAGAAAGTAGAATTCGCCAAGATATTATCATCCAAGGGGCTGCGGCTTCACCTGGTATTGCTATTGGCAGGGTGGTTGTACTGTCGCCTTCGGCTGATTTATATCATGTGCTAGATCGCGAGGCGCAAGATATAGACGAGGAGATTAAGCGATTCCAAAGCGCAATAGAAGGAGCCCGCGCGCAAATTAAAAAGGTAGGTGAAACGCTAGCAGACCTTCGTCCAGAAGAGCGAGCCTTGTTTGACGTTTACATTCGTATGTTAGATGACGATGCTCTAGGCAGTGAAGTTATTCGCCGGATTACTGAAAATAATCAGTGGGCTCAAGGGGCTTTAAGAGACGTTATTTTGGAGTACGTGGCTCACTTTGATCAAATGGACGATCCTTATTTACGCGAGCGCGGCACTGATATTAAAGACCTTGGCACTCGAGTGTTGGCTCAGCTGCAAGATAATTCAGATTTATTTGTTGAGCAAGATTTTCCAGATAACACCATTTTAGTGAGCGAAGAATTAACGCCTTCTATGTTAGGCGAAGTGCCTGAGCATAAGCTGGTGGGTTTGGTTAGCGCCAAAGGTTCTGCTAACTCTCATGTTGCCATTTTGGCTAGAGCCATGGGTATTCCCACGTTAATGGGCGCTGTGGATTTACCTGTCAAACAAATGGATGGCATTGAGCTAGTGATTGACGGTTACCGTGGGCGTTTATATACCCATCCGTCGGCTAAAGTTCGTGCACAATTTCGCGCCATTGTGGTTGAAGAGCAAGCCTTAGTAAAAGGTCTTGAGGCAATAAAAGATTTACCGGCAGAGACCACTGATGGTCATCGTCTTTCGTTGTGTGTTAACACGGGTTTGATTACCGACGCTTTACGTTCGCTTGATAAAGGTGCTGAAGGCGTTGGCCTGTATCGCACAGAAGTGCCATTCATGATGAAAGAGCGTTTTCCATCAGAAAGCGAGCAAGAGAATACCTATCGAATACAGTTAGAAACATTTGCGCCACAACCAGTTACCATGCGCACCCTAGATATTGGGGGCGATAAATCGCTCTCATATTTTCCGATCGAAGAAGACAATCCGTTTTTAGGTTGGCGTGGTATTAGGGTGACGCTAGACCACCCTGAAATTTTCTTACTGCAAGTACGCGCCATGTTAAAAGCAAGCGTCGGTTTAGATAACCTAAGAATCATGTTGCCAATGATAACTAGTATCAGCGAGGTTGAAGAGGCGCAGCATTTAATTTACCGAGCCTATCAAGAATTACTTAACGAGGGTGTTAAAGTAGTCATGCCTGCTGTGGGAGTCATGGTAGAGGTGCCAGCGGCGGTGTATTTAACCAAAACGTTAAGCCGTATTGTGGATTTTATTTCAGTGGGGTCAAACGATCTTACTCAATACTTATTAGCTGTTGATCGAAACAATCCTCGTGTAGCCGAACTATATGACAGCTTTCACCCGGCAGTACTTGCGGCACTAAAACATGTGGCCGAAGTGGCAAAAGAAAACAATTGCCCAGTAAGTGTATGTGGTGAAATGGCGGGGAATCCTGCAGGGGCATTACTATTAATGGCCATGGGGTACGATATGCTGTCAATGAATGCTACTAATCTACCTAAAGTGAAATCTGTCATCCGCAGTGTTGACTATGCTTTTGCTCAGACTCTGTTAAGTGAAGTTATGGAAATGGATAGCCCTCAGGTTATTACTAGCACGGTCGAGCTTGCGCTTAATAAGCTTGGCCAAGGTAGAATGCTGGGACCTAAATCTTCATGATAGTAACTGTGCTTTTAATTCTAATAGATTAAAGTTTTCATTGTTGTGAGTACTAATAACCACTGTAAATACATTCAGTTTTTATTGCTGTAAAACATCAATGACTATCTGCTAACTAAAAACTCAATTATTAAAGATTGCTATTATTAAGCTGCAGTAGCTATGTTTAGTACACATGCGTCACAAAGTCCCATGCAATACCGCTATTTATAAGCTATACTTAGCTTTAATTTACTTAATATAAATATCGAGAACTAGATCTATGCGGATTCGTAAAGCCAGACTGACGGATGCTAAGGCTTTGGCCAAATTGGTTTATTCTCTTTCTCATTATTATTTACAGCGCGATACCGACCAGCTTCCTGACTGGTTTCTTAAGCCTCTAACTGAAAAGTCATTTAACGCCCGTTTAATGAGCGATAATTACACAACCTTATTATGTGAAGATGACGGTAAAATGGTGGGCTACGTTTCTATTCGTGGTGGTAACTATTTGCATCACTTGTTTGTTCACGAAGAATATCAAGGTAAGGGTCTAGGCCGTCAGTTATGGAATACCATTCGTGGACTTTGCCCTAGTGAAGAATATTTACTGCGTTCTTCAATGCACGCCGTTCCTGTTTTTGAAAAGTTTGGGTTTGAAGAGTCTGGAGATGTAAGTGAGAAGGAAGGTATTCAATTTCAGCCTATGTCGCTGAGTGTTGATATCGAAGCATTAGATCCAGAAGCTGTGGCGCCAGAAGCTTAGCTTGCCATAGATTTACCAATTTTAGTTAAAACCCAAAAAGGCCAACATAGTTGGCCTTTTTTAGTTTTTCAAACTGAATTCTTGGAAGAGGCAGTAGTTGTTTGTCATTATTAGCCGTGCTGTTTGATGCGATTAACTAAATCAATCGAGGCATCAATCTCTACTTTACGGGTTGCTACACTTTCTATGTTACAACCGATTGGAATATTCTTCTCATCAGCAAACGCTTTCAATTCTAAATAGGCCTGTTCTGAATAATCAATAGACTGCTTTAAAATGTCATGGCTATTAATTAATTCATTCTCTAACCACTTCGGAATACTAATACCTAACCACTTCATAAACTCTAAGGTTTTAGGCGATCCGCATGGGGTTAGCGTGAATAAAATAGGGACCAGCGGTATACCGTGTTTTTGGCCATAGTAATAATAGTCAGATAAAAAGTTTTTAGACGCGTTTACGTCATAGACCCCTTGGCTTACAAAAAAGTCACAGCCTTGTTTTATTTTATCAAACACACGAATGTGTTCATCACCTTTAGCTTGATGACGCTCTGGAATGGTTACACCACCGATTAATAGCTCAGGATTGACCTGTTTTTTTAATACGTATGCTTGTCGCATAGACAGTGTCACTTGCTGTCCTTTAGAGGCCGCGCCTACGAATACGGTTGCATGCTTTTGTTGGTCAGTCTTGTTTAAAAATTCGGTGAGCTGTTGTTCTGAATATTTACCGGCGGCACGGTAAATTATTTTGGTCATATTTAATTCACTAAGATGATCTTGCGCGTAATCAAAGGCATCTAATGTGGCCATATATGGAAATGGGCGATCTACTGACGTTCGTGATGCTTCGTCTTGAATGTCATAAAGTACCAGACCGTCTAGATCTAAATCTTTTAATCGAGCCACTTGTTTAGCCGATATCTCAGCAACTTTTGCAACGTCGGTGCTGTTTTTAGGGGGAGTGATTCCGTAGACGATGATGTTGCTTTGTCTGTTTTTGATTTTCTCAATAAACATGGTAGCGCTCAATTTTCATAATTGGCGCTAGTTTATCAAAAATTAGCAAGATAGGGTTGTCTTTTACTAAAGCGCCCAGCGACGTTTTCTACCAGTATCCATATGAATGTAACCGCTACGTCCATAATACCCTACACCACCCAAGGTGGCTGAAAGTGTAGCCTTGTGTACATGCCTAAGGTTTAGCCCTGGAATGCGGAAATCTATGGCCTTGCCACTCATATGTAGGCTGCGTTTTGCTACCCCGGCCCCTTTTTCACTATGACGTAAATTACCGTTAGTTTCTGGGCTTCGGTAGCCAGACACCAGCATAATTTCACGCTTAGTGTTCAGCTTAGACTGAATAGTATGCAGTTGATCTAACAAATTAATATCAATGGGTGCAATTCTGTTTTCACGGTGATCACGCATTAGCAAGTACAGTTCGGCCAAGCCGTCTAGTAGGTAATCGCCGTGCTCCCAGTAAGTGACATCTATTTTTTCACCGGTGTGCAGGCTGCGTAGTTTTAACGAGCGATGCTCTTCATTAGGAATAATGAGCTTCTGAGAGGGAACCGCCAATACATTTGGCGCACTAGTGATGACAGGTAGCGCGCCTAAGTATTGTAAAAATGTCCGACGGTCTAAGCTCATAATTCTCTTCTACTCATATAGCAAATAATTTTGGATATAACTAATTAATTTGGTGTTTAACCAAAGCATGGATTGTGCCATTAATAATCGGTTATAAGCAAAGTGCCTATCTATTACATTATTTATTATTGCCATGTATTACTGGCTTTAATGAGATTTAGAAACGGATTATTTTGTTAAATAATGTAAAAAGTGGCTAGGTTAGCTAGTTATAAAATGATGCTGTCTAACTTATGGCTTTCGCCGTTAATAATATCGCGTTTATAAACGTCGTCTCTAATTTGCAATTGTCCACTTTCATCTACCCAAGTGGTCCAATACATCAAATAGACAGGGATTGGATTTTTAAGCTGTACCGGACGCATTTGCGAATTACCAATGGTGTCTTTTATTAAAGACTGGTTCCAATTTTGTCCCTTAAGCAATGCGTGGGCTAATTCCAGCGGTTTCTCTACTCTAATGCAGCCACTGCTAAGAGCGCGCATTTCTCGGCTAAATAACTCTTTATGGTTGGTGTCATGCAAGTAGATAGATTTGTCGTTAGGGAAAACGAATTTCACATTGCCTAGTGAATTCTGTTCGCCAGATGACTGCACAAACCGATATGTATTGGTGCGGCTTTTAAAGCCACTCCAGTCTATATTTTCTTGCGCAACTTCCACAGCAGGGGTTTGCCAGCCTTCATATATCTTAAAGTTGTGACGTGCTAAGTAGGTTTCATCACGTTTTGCCGCGGGCAAAATATCGCGGATAGCAATGCGATGAGGTACGTTCCAGTGCGGGGCCAATACTACAGTGCTAATGGTCTCGGCTAACACGGGGGTGCGGCGTTGCTCACGACCAATAATCACTTTCATATCCATTTCACTCTCACCTTGGTTAATAAGGTCTAAGCGGAAATTGGCCATATTTACTAATATATATTTATCTCCCATATCTTTTGGCAGGTAACGCCAGCGCTTCATATTAAGCGCGATACGCTGGGCCATAAAGTAGGGTGAAAGATTTAACCGTTCTAGGGTTTTAGAGTTTAATTCACCGGTTTGATTTAGCGAATTACGCTTTTGAAAATGTTTAAGCGCTTTAACGGTATCACTTTCTAATTTATAGACAGCATTATTAGGGTCGTTTTTAAAATTTTGTTCCAATAAAGCTGGGTTATCAAACTGTTTTTTCTCATCTGATATTAACCATGCCAAGCTACTTTTTCCAAAGTCGCCATACTCATTTAACATCCAACGAAGACGAGGTATTTGTGCATGCACATCACCTTGTTTTAATGGCCCGTCAATTTCTAATGGATACCATAATCCAGTGTCGGCAATGTTTTGATAACGATCTAATTCATTAGTTAAGCGATCGTAACCTTTGTGCTGGGGTACAAGTTCACTTACTAAGCTGAATAGCTCGCCCTGCTTTAAACTTTGAGAAAGTAAGCTTATGACATCTAAAGATGTGACGCGGGTAGTAATAGACGCCGCTACTTTTTTGAACGACGGGTGATCTGTTTCACCAGTATTTGGTAATAGTTCATTATTTAAAACTTGCTGGGCATAATCAATGTACGCATCGCTTAACATGACATCGATTGCAGCGGCCTGTTTTGGTTGATTACTTAAGCGTTGCAGTTCGGTTTGTAACTTACTGATTCGATAAGGGTAAGCTTTCCACTCGTCACTTGCAGTATGGCGTAGGCTTCTGACCAGTGCTTTACCCGCATCATTTAATTCGTAGTGGTCCATCCAAATTAATTGGTGTTCATAGTTGCGATAAAGCAGATCAAGTTCTTGGCGATATTGAAGGCTTATATTACCGGCTACTTGATTTGGTGATTCGTACAGCCAAAACTCTACACTCTCCTGAGCCACTAATGGGGCAATCACAGGCCTCGTGCTACCACTAATAAACAAGGCACCGTAAAGCAGGGTTAGACAGACACCACCTAATATAAGGATGGAGCGTTGCTGCTTCCCGTTATCTCGTTTGCTTTGGCTGGTGTAATAAAAAGTATCCATAATGGCAAAGTATGGCAGGACTTTAGCCGTTCTGTGATGCGTTTCATGGAAGATTACTAGGTGTTTTTGTTATGTAATATTACAGCGTGTAGCTCAATATTTTGACGCCTTTAAAATCAATAAGTTAGCCGCTAATTACACTCAAGTATTTAAAATAGCCAAAAACAAAAAGTCTCTAAATACAAAAATAATCTAATAAAGAGACTTCTTAAAAGGAATATTGCTTTTGAAGTGTTTCAACGCCTTCGGGGGATATAGTGGCTTCTTGCCAGTGGATGACTTGGCGCTTAATTAGCAAGCCGGTGCAGGCTCTAGTGCCATACTCAGGGCTCACAATAAACGGCGACGATAATAACGATTCCCACTCTTCAGCAATACCTGTTTTAGGCAGCAAAGACGCTTCGTACCTAGATTGACTGTCTAGTAAGCTGTATAGAGGTTGCTGGGTTTCTGGCGATTGTTTTAACCATTCTCCTAGCTGACTTTTTGCTTGTTCAGTTTTAGGCCAAGGGGTGTCTAGCTGTGCATTGCTAAGGCCGTAGAGACCAGCTTGTAGCCGTTGTGGCTGGCTGTTTAGAGGTCGATTACCCAAATACCAACATTGAGTTCTATCGCCCACAATTAAATTGAAGCCGTCGTAGTCAGCACTTTTAATCTGATTTAAGTAGTCTTCGGGAGTCGCTTGACCAGTAAGGAAATCCTTCACTAAACCGCCTCTAGAAACCTGTCCTTGGAAAGGCGAGGGCAGTTGGCGAACATTAGTTAAAGCGGCGAAACGTCCCTCTCGAGTAACTCCCATCCAGGTGCCGCCTGCTTCTAAGTCTTTACCCGCTAATAAATTCGGGTGATCCTGCCAAAAATCAGAGGGGGCTGTTGGGCGCTTATGAAATTCATCTCTGTTAGATACCAGAGTTAGTGGAATATCGGTATCCGGTTGCCACGCAAAGCTAAGTAAACACATATGATTCGATTAAAGAAGAACAGGACTTAAGTTTACCCACTCAGCCATGAGATGCCTAGTCTCAGCATTTAACATTATCTATAAGGCTGGCAGCTTGGCGCTGGCTTGAATACCACAAACCCTTCATAATACCGAGCTTAAATCTGAACGACGAAGAGAATGTTAATACTCACTTATTTACTAGTTGGCGCACTCGCTGGATTACTTGCCGGATTATTTGGGATTGGCGGTGGCATAGTGATCGTACCAGTGTTGATTATTACGTTTGAAGCTCTTAAGTTTTCACCTGAAGTGTTAACGCATATGGCAGTAGCTACCTCGTTAGCGACCATTGCTTTTACGAGTATCAGTTCTGTACGAGCTCACTACTTAAAAGGCGCGGTAGATTGGCCTTTGGTTGCACAGCTTTCAGCTGGTATTTTATGCGGAGCGGTACTGGGGGCTATTACGGCCGATGCGTTAAGCGGCGCTGGCCTTCAGTTTGCGATAGGTATTTGCGCTTTAATAGTGTCCGTGCAAATGGGATTAGGTCTAAGACCTAAATCTTCTAGGGTTTTACCATCTAAAAAAGTAATGGTGGCAAGCGGTGGAATAATAGGCTGGGCATCTGCGTTGTTTGGTATTGGCGGTGGAGCGATTACGGTGCCGTTGTTAACTTGGTTTAATCACCCAATGCAGCGCAGTGTTGCCACGGCAGCCGCATGCGGTTTTCCGATTGCCATAGTGGGAGCATTATCAAATTTAGTGATTGGTTGGGACAACGCATATTTACCTGAAAATAGTGCCGGCTATATATATTTACCAGCCTTAGCTGGTATCGTAGTCACCAGTGTTCCATTTGCAAAAGTAGGAGCCAGTTTGGCGCACAAACTATCAGCTGAAAAACTAAAAAAACTTTTTGCCATATTATTAGTCATAGTGGCCATAAAGTTCTTAAGCGTAAATTTATAAATATTTTAAATTAATAATAACAATTTAATAAATAGGAAGAGCAAATGCTCACATATCCAAATATTGATCCTGTTGCCATAAGCGTTGGCCCGTTAAGTATCCATTGGTACGGTTTAATGTATTTAATAGGATTTACCATTGCCTATTATCTTTTGCTGCACCGTGCTAAGCAACCTAATAGTGGCTGGACAAAAGATGCGGTGGGCGATTTAATTTTCTATTCGGCCATGGGCGTTGTTTTGGGTGGTCGCTTTGGTTACGTATTATTTTATAACTTTGATAAATTTTTAACCGACCCGTTATGGTTATTTGCTGTTTGGGAAGGCGGAATGTCATTTCATGGTGGACTGCTAGGGGTTGCCGTTGCTATGTATTTATTTGGGCGTCGTTATAAAAAATCATTTTTTAGTATTGCTGACTTTGGTACTCCAGTAGTACCAATAGGGTTACTTACAGGACGTTTAGGAAACTTTATAGGTGGTGAATTATGGGGGCGTACAACAGACGTATCTTGGGGAATGGTTTTTCCTAAAGGTGGACCGTTACCAAGGCACCCGAGCCAGCTATATGAAATGATCTTAGAAGGTTTTGTGTTATTTGCCATACTGTGGATTTATAGTCGTAAGCCTAAACCAACAATGGCAGTAAGCGGCGCTTTTTTAGTGGGCTACGGTATATTTAGATTCTTGGTCGAATTTTTCCGTGAACCAGATAGCCATATAGGTTTCGACTTTTTAGGTTGGATGACGCGCGGACAAATACTGTGTATTCCGATGGTGTTATTTGGTGCCATCATTATTTATGTTGGCTACAAACGCCATGGGCAAAAAGCATAAGTGCTGAAACAGATAATTAAGAGATTTATATGAAACAATATTTAGACTTATGTCAGCGCATAGTTGATCAAGGTACTTGGGTTGAAAACGAGCGAACTGGTAAGCGTTGTTTAACGGTTATTAATGCCGACCTTGAATACAATGTGGGGGCTAATGAGTTTCCTATGATTACTACGCGTAAAAGCTACTTTAAATCGGCCATTGCTGAATTTTTAGGCTACATTCGTGGCTATGATAATGCCGCTGACTTTAGAGCTTTGGGAACAAAAACCTGGGATGCTAACGCCAACTTAAATGAGGCTTGGTTAAACAATCCATTTCGTAAAGGTAATGACGACATGGGTCGTGTATACGGTGTGCAAGGCCGCGCTTGGGCGACACCAGATGGGACTAAAATTGATCAGCTACAAAAAATTGTTAACGATCTTTCAAATAGAATTGATGATCGAGCAGAGATTCTAACTTTTTATAATCCTGGTGAGTTTGACATGGGCTGCTTGCGCCCATGCATGCACACCCACAACTTTTCTTTGCTGGGCGATACACTTCACTTAACCAGTTTTCAGCGTTCATGTGATGTGCCACTAGGTTTAAACTTTAACCAAGTTCAAGTATTTTTCTTTCTAGCTATTATGGCGCAAATAACAGGACTAAAAGCAGGTACGGCATATCATAAAATTGTTAACGCCCATATATACGAAGACCAATTAGAATTGATGCGCGATGTGCAACTTAAACGTAAACCGTTTGCATCGCCAAAATTAATTATTAATCCAGATATTAAATCTTTAAAAGATTTAGAAACTTGGGTAACTATGGATGACTTTAAAGTTGAAGGCTACGAAAGCCACGACGCTATATCATATCCATTTGCCGTCTAAGTTAATTCTATTAAGCAAGCGCATCTGATTTAACAGTTGCGCTTTTTTTTGGGTTTTAGTTTAAGTTTTAGACCAAATATGCCGATTAATGCCATATTAATCGTGTGTTAACTATAGAGGTTGCTAGTGTAAGGCTTAATGGCCTATTTGGTCGTTTTTAACTGACCAGATCCACCTATACTTTGTAGTAATGAAGCTACAAAAGTGCTGATTAAAGCTGATTCAACATAGCGTAATGCCCGCAGAGCAATCTTTATGTGTTCTCTCTTGTCAGCCAGATTTACAAGCTGATATTGGCGCCTGGCTTAGTCAAACGCAGTGGCAATCTACCACCGAATTAAAAGACATTAGGCAATGGTTGCTTAGTCACA
>JAWUVO010000131.1:0-13802 GCA_034112325.1 Bermanella sp.
TCACAAGTTGAACTGATGAGGCGTATTAATATAAAAAGTTATTTTGGCGATGCGTCGTTACCCGACTTATTGCATACCGCAGGTATAAATCAAGCGGCTATATTAATAATTGCTATTGATCAGAAAGATCAAGCAGTTGAACTGACCCGTTACGTTAAAAAAACCTATCCTCATGTAAAAATATTAGCGCGTGGTTTTGATCGAGGACATAGCTATAAACTAGCTTATGCAGGTGCCGATTATGTAGTGAGTGAAACTTATCATTCAGCACTAGAAATGGGCCGTGAAGCCTTAGCTGCGTTAGGTATGAGTCCATTTCAAGCCGAGCAGCAAAAGCATGTATTTCTGGATACCGAAATTGCCCATAAGGATGAACTATTTGATTTATGGAAAAACTCTTTAGATGACGGTGGATTTGCAAAAGATTATCGGAAATTATTTATCCAGCTAGAAGATGCTTTACGAGATGAGATGGATAAGGATAGAGAAGACGCGCATGACAAAGGCGAGCGTGGTTGGACACCGCCCCCAAGAGACTACATTGAAAAAATAGTTGCCGCCAGCGGGAAAAAAAAACCTAAATAAAATTTTATATTAACCAGTAAGCTTAATTTAACTGTGCATCTAACTTACTGGTTAATCTATAAAGTTTAATAAAAATAGAAGGTTTACCTTAGCTTTTCCATCAATAAGTAATACCACATACCCACTGCTAAAAATTGATTACCCAGCCATTCGCTGCCTGGAATACGAACATGTTTACAACCAGCAAAGGTATCAAACTCTTCTAAATGCCCTGTAATAGCGTTGGCCATAATTTCACTTACAATATGAGTAGTGGCTATGCCGTGACCCGAATAACCTTGTGCATAAAATACATTGTCAGATAATTTACCTAGCTGTGGAATGCGATTAATAGAAATACCCATCATACCGCTCCACTGAAAATCTATTTTCACACCCTTTAAGCGCGGAAACGTTTTTTCAAGAGCGGGTCGCATTTCAGCCTCGATGTTACGAGATGGCCGCCCACTGTAATTAGCCCCTCCACCAAATAACAAGCGATTGTCGGCGGTCATACGATAATAATCCAACACAAAACGGCAATCATAAACAGCTAGATCTTTAGGATTGATTATATTAGCGACCTCTTCACCTAAAGGTTCGGTGGTCACAATACCACCGGCGGCTGGAAATATTTTGCCACTCATTTTCATCCGTTCTAAGCGATGATATGCATTACCCGCCAGCATTACTGTGTTGGCTGTTACAGTGCCTTTGGCCGTAATCACTTTGGGTAATATACCAGCCTTTGCTGAGCCATGATCAATATTAATAACGGCTGAGTTTTCAAAAATTAAAGTACCTAAGGACTCGGCCGCTTTCGCTTCGCCTAAACATAAGTTCAACGAATGCAGGTGCATATTTTTTTTATTATAAAGCGCACCATGGTAAATATCAGTTTCTAAATAGTCAGGCATTTGCTCACGGTTTAATAATTCAACCTGATCTCCCATTCCATGCTTTACCGCTTCGTTGTAATTAGCGCTTAACTCGGTCATGTGACTTGGTTTATAGGCCGCGTGTAAATGACCAAATTTTAGATCGCAGTTTATAGCGTATTTTTCTACACGGTTTTTAATTATATCGTGACCGCGAAAGCGCAAATCCCAAATATATTGATCTACTTGAGTGCCCAGCTTGTTGCGCATTTGCTTACGCATGGCTTCGTCACCGGACAAACTACCCGTTACTTGCCCGCCATTGCGGCCAGTAGCACCATAAGCGACTTTTTCAGCCTCGATAACCGCTACTTTCAAGCCTTTTTCAGCCAGTTCAAGAGCGGTGTTAATGCCTGTAAATCCACCACCCACAATAGCCACATCGACCCGAATATCCCCTTCTAACTCAGGGTAGTTGCTCTCTTGGTTTACTGTGGCTGTGTAATAAGCCGAACATCGATTATTTATCATGTTCGAATTCCTAAATTAAGTAGTTAATAATGACTTAGTAAACCTTACCTGAATAAAACGGTGGATTATCTACCCCCATTTACATATAAACAGAGCCACTGAAGGGTACTTCTAAGGTACTTCTAAGGTGCTTCTAAGGTACTACAAAGATATAAATAGTATAGACACATAAACCGCACATATTAGGTATTTACCGCTGGTCTCAAGCCTTTTTTAGTTAGCTCAGCTATAATCTTGCTCACGTTTAAAATCTCAGTATCAATCTCTAAGTTAGGCTTTATAATGCCTACCTTAATTAGAACACCAATAAGGAACACGTAATGGCTGGTTTACTACCTAACATCGATCCAGATGGCCTTTTAGAATATTCAGTTGTATTCACCGATCGCTCGCTAAACCATATGTCTAAGACCTTTCAAGGTGTAATGAACGACATTTCGAGTAATTTAAAACAAGTATACAATGCTGAAAGTGTTGTGGTTGTTCCTGGTGGCGGCACTTTTGGTATGGAAGCGGTTGCACGCCAGTTTGCAAATAACAAAAAATGCCTAGTGATTCGTAATGGTTTTTTCAGCTACCGCTGGAGTCAGATCTTTGAAATGGGTGAGCTTCCTTCATCAGAGATAGTATTAAAAGCACGCCAAACAGAAAGCGGGTCTGAACAACCCTTTTCTCCTGCCCCTATTGACGAAGTTGTCGCGGCAATAAAAACAGAAAAGCCAGATGTGGTATTTGCACCACATGTTGAAACATCGGCCGGTATTATTTTACCCGACGACTACCTCAAACAAGTAGCCGACGCGGTACATTCAGTTGGCGGTTTGTTTGTTTTAGACTGCATAGCCTCTGGCACAGTATGGGTTGATATGAAAGCTGTTGGTGTAGACGTATTAATCAGCGCACCACAAAAAGGTTGGAGCGCTCAGCCGTGTGCCGCCCTAGTTATGCTAAGCAGCAATGCACTGGCATTACTAGAAACCACCACAAGCAATAGCTTTGCGTGCGACCTCAAAAAATGGCATCAAATTATGCAAGCCTACCTTAATGGAGGCCATGCATATCACGCTACCATGCCAACCGATGCTTTAACCGCTTTTCGTGACACCATGTTAGAAACTAAAGCATATGGCTTTGACAAAGTTAAAGCCGAGCAAATTGAGCTGGGCCAAAAAGCCCGCATCATGCTAGAGAGCAAAGGCATAAAGAGCGTAGCCGCTGAAGGCTTTAAAGCCCCTGGCGTAGTCGTTAGCTACACCGCCGACTCTGGTATGCAAAATGGTAGTAAGTTTGCTGCACTAGGTATGCAAGCCGCCGCTGGTGTGCCGCTAATGGTTGACGAACCTGCCGACTTTAAAACCTTCCGTTTAGGCTTATTTGGATTAGATAAGCTGCATAATGTAGAGCGCACTGTTAGCAATTTAGAAGCCGTTATAGATCAGCTATAAGCGCTTTTAAACCTCGGTAGTACAAAAAACCCAATGGATTAATTCATTGGGTTTTTCTATATATGTCATGTCCTTTTATTGCTTTCTTTTAATAACCCTTAGTTCTAAAAAAGGCCTGTTATTTCTAGTTTTAGCCATCTGTTTAAAGATAATTATTTTTGATCTTAACGATTAAAATTTTTCGATTTACAAACCCATTCAATGAGCAGATATTCCGTTTTACCAACAACCAAGATGGAGTGTAAGCACTGTGTCTAAGACCCAAAAAAAACTAGATTTAAATGATGACTGGGAAGACTCGGACGACGACGATCAATACGAAGATACGTTCTCCGATCGACTTAGAGAAAAACGTGACAAATTGCTTCGCAGCACAGAGCTGAGAAGAAAGATTGAAGACAGGCTAGAAAGCCGTCGCTTACGTGATCAGTTTGGAGATTTTGACTCTTTCTCATTCTAAGAGCGCTTCGAACAACCGTAGAGATTTGATAAAACAGATTTAACAGCAGGATGCTAATCCTGCTACTTACATGATCAGTTTAGAAGTATTGATTCTTAGTCATTCTAAGAGCGCTCTAAACCACTGTAGACAGGTTAGATAAGAGTTATAGTGTTAAAAAGCAGGCTGCTTAGCCTGTCGCTTACATGTTCAGTTTAAAGTATAAGCCGTTAGTCATTCTAACCGCGCTTTAAACCACAGTAGCCTAGTTTGAACTGCCCTTTGGTAAAGGCGTTATGATAAACATAACGCTTTTTTTATGCCTATTAACTTAACAAATATTTTGTTATAAACGATATTACTTCGTGAATAATTTTAGAGCTCATTTTCATGTCTCAAGCATTACCAGCTAGCTTCACCAATCTATTGTCATTATTAATGCGTAGTCCTTCCGTTGTGGGTGCTGAGCATTCTTTTTTTAGAGTACTGCAAAGAGAACTTGAAGAACGTGGTGCTAAAGTTACTTGGTACGAAGGTGTTCTAGTAGCTCAAGGCAACAAACCTAACAGCCTTTACCTGTCGTCTCACATCGATCGTCATGGCCTTATGTGTACTGGACCAAATGAGTTTCAGTACGCCGCGTTTGTTGCTGGTGCCCGCTCCGACCTACTTGGTAATAGCGTAGGCGAAGAACTTATGCGTAAAATTGTAAACCGCTTTACCGGCGAAAAAGTCTATGCTTACGAGCCTTGGTCAGGAGCATATCGCGGCAAAGGTGACGTACTTGACGCTTATATTTGTGAATACAGAAACAACCTTATATTTAATTTAGACGGCTTAGAGCACCTTGTAGCAGGAACACCTGTGGCATTTTTAGATAAATTAAAAACCACAGATGTGTCATTATCCGGTCAGTTAGACAACGTTTTAACAGCAACGGCCTTAGTGTATTTATTTGAACAGGGCTTTCAGGGCACGGCTTTTTTTACCGCACAAGAGGAAGCAGGTAAAAGCTGGCGCTATTTATTAGAATGGTTTCGCCGGTTTGGCGGTTCCACAAATCAATTAGTAGTGGTTGATACAAGCCCATATCCAGACTTTGAAGCCGCTTCAGAGCAACACCTGATATTACGTAACTGCGATGCGAATGCGCCTTTCAATTCGGCTCTCACTCAGCAGCTACAAGCTACCTGTGAGCAATTAGGGTATTCAACACAATACAAAGACCAATATGTAGAACAAAAGAATGCCATTGCACTTGCTCAAGGGTTACCAGTCTACTCTATAGGTTCAACCGAAATGGGCCGCATCATTCAAGCATCAAATGGTCTGGTAGACGGGACAACTTTGCAAATCCCTACCTCTGGATATCATACAATGGCCGAGACCGCTCCTATTACATCTATTCTTGCATTTTTAGATGTATTAACTAATTTAGCTGGCATAAACCCAAGCCATCCGAACTAACATTGAACATTAAAAACACACGGTTTAGCATTAAATATACATGACTATTACAGACTTATTTGCCATCGACCCATATGATTGGGCATCTATTAGCACCGCCATTTTTTGCGGCACTATTATAGGCTTTGAACGGCAAGTGCGCGGTAAGCCCGTTGGTATTCGTACCGCATCGCTGATTACACTGGGTACTTATTTATTCCTTTCTACCGCGTTTATGTTGAAAGGCGATGTTGTTGATCCATCGCGGGTGGTAGGCCAAGTTATTACCGGTATCGGCTTTTTAGGGGCTGGCGTAATGCTGGCCAAAGATGGCGCCGTAGTCGGTGTTACATCGGCCGCTACTATTTGGGTGCTAGCCGCTATTGGGGTTATGATTGCCACCGGTAATCTAGAGGCCGCAGTTAAATTATCGGTTTTAGTGGTGGTTATATTATTTGGTATTGACTACCTAGAAAACCGCATGAAAATATTAAGCCAAGGTGTCCATAAAGGGATACAACGCTCGATATATAAAGTGAAAAAAAGGCGTCAAAAAACAGATTAAAAGAGACTTATTTGAAAGATTGTAACTCGTGTGGCAAATGCTGTATTAAGTACAGTAATGGTGGATTATCGGCTGCCAAACATGAAATAGACGAATGGGAAGAAAACAGCCCAGAAATTTATCAATATGTAAAAGACGGACTCATTTGGGCTGACCCAAAAACAGGCGAGCAAATCACCTTATGTCCATTTTTAAGCAAACAAGAAAATTCTAAAGTTTATACCTGCGATATATATTTTGATCGACCTGATGACTGTCGATATTACCCTTCAACGGTAGATGAAATGATTGCAGACGACTGCGAAATGATAGAAAAGAAAGACTTACTTGACCGAAAAAAAGCCCGGGTCAAACTTGATTTAATTATGAGCGATAGCCGCGGCTAGATATTAACTAGATAAATTTTTCTGTCGTTAAAGTTGAACGAAACTACGGTTTTGATAATAACCTTTATTCTGCATAGTGCCTTTAATTGCTATTCAACTAGGCTAACTGCCCAATACTTTAAAAAAAATCTGGTTATAGACTAAAAAAGTACTAGATATATCCTGCCCTGCAAGGCTATTTTTAAAAAACATAAGCGCTTTAATATACAGAGCTGCTGTAACCATAAATCAATTAAAAAAACAGTAATTTACTTAACATGAATTTTTATTCGAATATTTATAAACATTAAATATTTTTATCCTTTTCACTAAAAAAATTATCTTGTATTTTTAGTTTCCCTCCCTAGAATGCGCAAAAAATATAGCGAGAATGCCACCATGGCAGTACAGCCAAGTACACCAAAATTAGATACACAAGCATGGACAGTTGAGCAAAGTGCCGACCTTTACGGTATTAAAAACTGGGGCTGTGACTTTTTTGACATATCTGCTAACGGTAATGTGGAAGTTAAGGTTACTCATGGTCAGAAAGTTACCTCGGTTGCCGTTATAGACATAATAAAAGGTATGAAAGAACGCGGGCTAGAAATGCCTGCCATATTGCGTATTGAAAATGTTCTCGATGCTCGTATAAAGTCACTTAATGAAGCCTTTTTAAGAGCCATTAATACTTACGATTACCAAGGTGTGTATCGTGGTGTATTCCCAATTAAAGTGAATCAGCAGTGTCATGTAGTAGAAGAAATAGCTGACTTTGGTAGTCGTTACCATCATGGCTTAGAAGCAGGTAGTAAAGCCGAGCTTATTATCGCCCTTAGTAAATTAAAAGATAACGAAAGCCTTATCATTTGTAACGGCTATAAAGACTCGGAATTTATTGATCTTGGTCTATATGCTAAAGAAATGGGCATTCCTGTTATTTTTGTTTTGGAATCTAAAGCTGAACTTTCTATTATTTTAGAACGCAGTTCCGTTTTGGGTATTGAGCCTATATTAGGCGCGCGTATTCGCTCTAACGTGATTGTTGATGGTCACTGGAATGCCGACAGTGGCGACCGCTCTATTTTTGGATTATCAACCGCTTCATTAATTGCAGTGGTAGAAAAACTTAAGCAGACCAATATGTTGCATTGCTTGCAACTTTTACACTGTCACTTTGGTAGTCAAATACCTAATATCCGTAATATCCGTAATGGTGTAATGGAAGCCTGCCGATTTTATACCGGACTAATCGAAGAAGGCGCCCCAATGGGCTACCTAGATTTAGGCGGCGGCCTGGCCGTTGACTATGAAGGTGCGCGCACTAACAGTACTCACAGCATGAACTATCAACTAGATGAATACTGCGTAAATATTGTTGAAACAATTTGTGAATGCCTAGACCCACTCAATATTCCACACCCAGTTATTGTGACCGAATCTGGTCGCGCCACAGTTGCCTATTCATCTATGTTGTTATTTAACATTTTAGATGTTCGTGATTACTTACCCACGCTACTGCCTGAATCACTACCAGAACCACTGGAGCATTCGCAGCATCACGATGCATTATCAAACTTGTGGCATGTAAACCAAGAAATTGACCTTAAAAATTATCAAGAGTGTTACAACGACGCTATTTATTATCGAGATGAAATTCGAGAATCATTCCGTCGTGGCCAGCTTAGCTTAAGTGACCAAGCGTTAGGTGACAATCTAGCCCTGTCGGTATTACAAAAAGTGGCCTCATTTGTGAAAACAGCTGAACGCGTGCCACCAGAATTGGCTAACTTACCTCAGTTATTAGCCGATATTTATTATGGTAACTTTAGCCTTTTTCAATCGCTACCAGATGTATGGGCCATAGATCAGGTATTACCTATTATGCCTATCCATCGCTTGGACGAGGCTCCTACCCGTGACGCTGTTATTGCAGATTTAACCTGTGACTGCGATGGTAAAATAGATAAGTTCACTACCGGCGAAGGTCTTAAATCTACTCTGCCTTTACACCCTATAAAAGAAAATGAAGAATATTATTTAGGCGTATTTTTGGTAGGCGCTTACCAAGAAACTCTAGGAGATTTACATAATCTATTTGGTGATACTCATGTGGTAAGTGTCAATATTCATGATAATGGGCATTACGACTTTGCTCAAGAAATTCAAGGTGACCGTATATCTGATGTTTTATCATATGTTGAATATGATACAAAAATTATGACAGAAGAATTTCGACTACGGGCTGAAAAAGCAGTGCGAGCAGGAAAAATTAGCGCCGCTAAACGCCAGACAATGATGATCGCATTCAAAGCTAGCTTGGATGGTTACACCTATTTTGAAAAAGAAAACAGTTAATAACTAACAATTAAAAAATCAGTGGCACCAACGCTGAACATATTTAAAGGGAGACATATGATGAGTAAAGTTATGATCATCGGCGCCGGCGGCGTTGGTAATGTAGTTGTGCAAAAATGTGCACAACTTCCTGAAACATTTAGCGACATTATTTTAGCAAGCCGTACTGAAAGCAAGTGCGTTGATATTGCTAATGCAGTAAAAGAAAAAACAGGGATTATAGTTCGCACCGCGCAAGTCGATGCAGACAATGTTCCCGAGTTAGCAACCTTACTAAAAAAAGAAAAACCATTTTTAGTGATAAATGTTGCACTGCCTTATCAGGACCTAACTATTATGGATGCCTGCCTAGAAGCGGGTGTTCACTATATGGATACCGCTAACTATGAGCCACTAGATACGGCTAAGTTTGAATATAAATGGCAGTGGGAATATCAAGACCGCTTTAAAAAAGCAGGCCTAACAGCTTTACTAGGCAGTGGCTTTGATCCAGGCGCTACTAACATGTTTACTGCGTATCTAGCTAAACATTACTTTGATGAAATTCAATATATAGATATTATCGACGTTAATGGTGGCGATCATGGCTACCCGTTTGCAACAAATTTTAATCCTGAAATTAATATTCGCGAAGTTAGCGCCGAATGTCGTCATTGGGAAAATGGCGACTTTATCACTACCGACGCCATGAGTAAAAAAGCGTCGTTCACATGCCCAGAAGACGTAGGTACGTTTAATATTTACCGTATGTATCACGAAGAATTAGAGTCGTTGACATTGCACTACCCAACTATTAAACGCGCACAATTTTGGATGAGTTTTTCTGAGAACTATTTAACACATTTAAAAGTATTAGAAAATGTGGGGATGACTGGAATTGAAGCTATTGAATTTGAAGGCCAAAAAATTGTTCCTATTCAGTTTTTAGCTAAACTGCTTCCTGACCCATCGACCCTTGGCCCACGTACTAAAGGTAATACTTGTATTGGGGTTGTGGCGCGCGGATTAAAAGATGGAAAAGAGCGTATTATGTATTGCTATCAGATTAGCGATCATGAAGCTTGCTACAAAGAAGTAAAATCTCAAGCTATTTCTTACACAACTGGTGTACCAGCCATGATTGGTGCAAAAATGATGTTAGAGAAGCATTGGTTAGAACCAGTTGTATTTAACATTGAACAGTTTATTCCAGATCCATTTATGGAAGAAATGAACAAACATGGCTTACCATGGAGAGTGATTGAATTAGATAGTTTCAATTTAGACAGCTAATTAAACTTATATTTAAACTTATATTTAAACTTATATTTAAACTTATATTAAAACAAGGTCGAAGGCATACATATGCAATTTACAGATTTCGGTAAATTAGATTTATCTCGTTTGCCTTCGCCTTGCTTTGTTGTAGACGAAGTAGCGATCAAACGAAACTTGGCTATTTTAAACGATGTTCAAGTACGCAGCGGTGCAAAAGTATTACACGCGCTAAAAGCATTTTCGCTTTGGCATTTAGCACCATTAACAACTCAGTATTTATCGGGCACTTGCTCTAGCGGTTTACACGAAGCTAAACTAGCGCAGGAGTTTTATCATGGGGAAATCCATGTGTATTCGGCCGGATTTAACGATACAGATATGTCAGAACTGTTAACTTTTTCTGATCACATTGTATTTAACAGCCTGACTCAATTACTAAGATTTGAAGACAAGTGTCGTGAGACATTAAATACTCGACCCACTATAAAATTTGGTTTACGTATTAATCCAGAGCACTCAGAGGGCGACGTTGATATTTATGACCCTTGTGCCGCTGGCTCTCGCTTAGGCATTACCTACGATCAACTTAATAGCCAACTTCAACAACCTGAATTTCAATCAGCATTTGAATTAATATCTGGGCTGCATTTTCATACATTATGCGAGCAGGAATTTTTACCGCTAAAACGTACTATAGAAGTAGTAGAGAAAAAATTTGCTCAGTGGCTACCTCAATTAGAATGGCTAAACTTTGGCGGTGGCCATCATATTACTCGACCAGGTTACGACATCGAGGCACTAATCAACTGCATTCAGTCGGTTAGTAAAAAATATCAACTACAGGTTTATTTAGAACCTGGCGAAGCCGTAGCTTTAGGCAGTGGTGTATTAACCGCTGAAGTGTTAGACATTACCTTTAATACTTTACCACAAGCCATTTTAGATACATCGGCTACTTGTCATATGCCCGACACACTAGAAATGCCTTATCGTGCCGACATTAGTGATAGTGGCTTACCTAACGAAAAGTCATATACCTACCGACTAGGTGGGCTTACCTGTTTAGCTGGTGACGTCATTAATGATTACAGTTTTGATAATCCTTTGACTGTCGGCCAACGTTTAGTTTTTGAAGACATGGCTCATTATACCATGGTAAAAACATCTACCTTTAATGGCACACGTTTACCCGCCATAGCTATTTGGAATTCTGCAACGGATGCGTTAGATGTTATCAAAGAATTTAATTACAGCGACTTTAGAAATCGTCTGTCTTAATCTATATCGGCCACTTAACATATAAGGGCTTATACCCTGAGCGAAAAAATATTATGAATGCAACACAAAATCCAGAAACTATTTTTTTACAGTCTGAAATTTCGCAAAGCCCAATTGACCAAGCTGGCTTTTCAGTATTACCTGTACCTTATGAAAAAACTGTTTCTTATGGTGGTGGTACTTCACTGGGACCAGCCGCCATTATTGAAGCTTCTGAACAGTTAGAAACTTGGGATGGTAAATCCAATCCATCCTCGCTTGGTATTCATACCTGCCAAACAATTGATTGCACCTTATCTCCCGACCAAGTAATTGATAACATAGCCAAATCTGTAGAGGCTATTTTAAAAGCTGGTAGCATACCGGTAGTACTGGGCGGCGAACATACCGTGACTTATGGCGTAATTAAAGGCTATTTAAATGCGGGGATTACCGATTTTGGAGTAGTACAAATTGATGCGCATGCGGATTTGCGCGACGCTTACGAAGGCGACAAACTAAGTCATGCCTCGGTGATGAAACGCGTGGTGGACGAAGGTATTCCTCTTTATCAATTAGGTATACGCGCTTACTGTGAAGAAGAAATGCAAACCCGAAAAGATCATAACGTCTACTTCCAAGACGCAGACGAGATAGTACCCAACAATATACAAAGCATTAAGCTGCCAGACGACTTCCCTAAAAATGTGTTTTTTACCTTAGACATAGATGGAATGGACCCTTCAGTATTTCCATCAACCGGTACTCCGGTTCCTGGCGGGCTTTCTTGGTATCAAACACTTAATTTGTTTGAGTCAGTAGCCAAACAAAGAAATATTATTGGCTTTGATGTGATGGAATTTGCACCTATAGACGGATTCCATGCTTACGATTTTGCAGCGGCACTGCTTACCTATAAAATGATGGGTATCGTACAACGTAATTCATCAAAAAATGTATAATAGTTGGGCTCAAAGCCTTAGAGCTGTAGAGTAACCACCTACCCTATAACTCAGTAGGTATATTTAGGAATACGCTATTATGATAAAAATAGCGTATTACATATAACTACTACCTAGCCGGCGGCACCATGTCTGACTTAAAGCACTTATCCGACTTAGATCAAGCACTTCGCGACGAAATAAACGGATTTTGCAAAAAACACCCAGAAATTGATGAAGTGGATATTCTATGCACTGGTATCACTCCTAACCTGTGGGGCAAGCGCTACCCTATTGCTAAACTTGCTAAATTGGTGGGTGACTTCAAAATGCCACGCGGCAATGGACTTATGTCACCTGTAGGCGAATACATTGAAGTTCTGCACTACAACGATACCGACGGCGACCCAGATTCTGCATTCCAGTTTATACCCAACACGTTAAAAGTGATTCCTTGGCAAGAAAATCGTGCCCAAATCATGGTCAGCACGGTCGATGCAGAGGTGCCGTTTGAAGGTGAGCCAAGAGTGATTCTTGATCGTGTGATTAAAAAGTTAAACGCTAAAAATTTATTCACCACCGTAGCCTTTGAATTAGAGTTTTATTTAACTGATAAAAATCTGAGTGATTCAGGCTTACTGCAAGCACCAAAAAATACCTTTAACAAGCAAAAAGACATTAGTGCCGTGTTATGCATGGATCGTTTAGATGCGTATTCAGATGTACTGCGCGAAATTCGTGATTGCTGCGAAGCCCAAGATATTGAAAGCACAGCTATTTCATCTGAAATTGGGGCTGGCCAATTCGAAATTAATTTAAACCATAATAAAAATGCCCTTATCGCCGCCGACGAAGTCATTCAATATAAGCGCATTATCAAAGCAGCCGCTATGAAACACGGATACGACGCTACTTTTATGGCCAAACCGTATATGCAAGATGCCGGTAACGGTATGCACCTACATGTTTCTATTTACGATGAAAATGGAAAGAATAAATTTGCTCAAGACGATAAAAAAATGTTGTATCAGGCGGTAGGTGGTTGCCTAAATACGCTTCATGGTGCTATGGCATTTTTAGCCAGTAATCCAAATGCTTACCGTCGGTATGTGCCAGACCTAGCCATTGCAACGCAAAAAAGCTGGGGGCACGAAAATCGTTATGTGGCGGTTCGAATTCCGTCTTCTAACAACAAAAATACTCGTATTGAACACCGTGTACCTTGTGCTGACGCCAACCCTTACCTTGCATTAGCTGCTCTTTTGGCAGGGGTTTACTCCGGCATTGAAAACAACTCAGATCCTGGTGAAGAATTTGAAGGCCTAGCTTGTTACGAACACTTATATCCAAAAACATTTGAAGAAGCATTAGTTGAATTAGATGCCGACCAAGCATTGCGTGATACTTTAGGTTCTCATTTTGTGGATATTTACATCGCGTATAAGCGCAGCGAAATTAAGGAGTTTAATAACTTTATTGCTGCGCGCGAATACCAATGGTATTCGTAGCTAAAACACTGGGCAGTAAATCTAGATATTAGTTAATGACTCGATACTATTAACTTGGTGTCATTAAAAAAGGCGAACTCATAATGAGTTCGCCTTTTTTATTGCCTCTACAATCTGGCCAGTAATAGCCTACAATTGTGATAACCTATTGCGTATTGTTAGTTCTAATAAAAATTAAATTGTCAGGCCCTCTCTTTTATGAAAAAAACTGTTATTGCCCTATCTGCATTTGTCGTTGTCAGCATCTT
>JAWUVO010000132.1:0-18199 GCA_034112325.1 Bermanella sp.
GCTTCAGGAGTCGCTGCTTTAAAGTAGCCACCTTGAATGAAGTTAAAGTAGTATAAAAGACCGATCCAAGTCATACCGAATAATAAGTGTCCCCAACGAGACAGCATATTTACTAGTTCCATGATATCCATAGATTTCCTCTCTTCAATTTATGTCCCCTATTTACAAAATGATGACTTAAGTGGTCTTAAGACATTCATTTAGAATTAAGGATTTTATTATGTATTGCGTACAAATGGAAAATAGCGGCTACAGCCAAAACAATCAACTTAAATTTGATATAAATCAAGGTCTTGTTTGAATATTGCACGACCAAAACTCAATCTTAGAGTAACTGAGCCAGATGTGCTTTATTTGTACTATTTTTCAGCTGAGTTATTTGTAATAGCTGATAATCCAATATCTGCTTATTATAAGCCCAGCGCAAGAATGCAGCCGTACCTTTATACTTTAGCCAGCTTAATTTACGATCGGTTTTATGGCTGCGTTTCATTTCTGCCATATAAGTATTTAACCACTGACCAAACGGCAAAAATACTTTATCGGATATATTTACCGCTTGAGATAATACCAACCCCTGTTGAACTAAAAGCGCTTGGTAGCTTGATAATGTCATTAGATTTTCAAAGGGAATATGTGACAGCTTGCAGATGATTTTCAGTATCGCTTTGTAAAGCAGGTTATTAATAGGTTTAACTAAGACTAAATCTGAAGCCGCTAATATTCCATCGACGGCTAGATACTCATGACATAACTTAAAATAGACAGGCTTATTTCTAAAATGATAAAGGCAGTCTAAAGCTATAACTCGATCAAGTGCTGTTGGAACATGCTGCCAGACAACGGGATCGCAGCAGTCACCCTGTTTCAACAAATACGCCCCCTCTTGCGCTTCACATTCTCTACTATTAATGACATTGACAGCAAAAGCTGTTTGGCTATGGGAAAAATTAATACCCACAAGCTGCTTGACGGCAAAGTTGTTTGACCAAACTAAAAGCTGATCTCCACACCCAAAGCCAGTATCTAAAATTGTGTGGCCTGCCGTTAACTGGTCTAACTTAGCTAAACGGCCCAATTCTATAGCCAGTTGCTGACAGGCCTGCGCGTAGTTACCAATCGGCGACTTTGTATCGTCTAACCAGCACCCTAAATTCCCCCAGCTGCTGTTCAAATAACCTGTTTCAGGCTGATAATTTAGCTGTATATCTTCTAGATCGTAAAACTCGTGAGGTGGATTAGTGGGCATAATCTAAACAGCCGTTAATGCATTGGATTTAATCCACGGTATTTCACATCCCAACTGCTGCGCAATATCCACCGACGACTCTACCGCAGCGTCTAACAGTGGAATTTTATTAGCCATATACGAACCAACTATTTTAATTGGGCTGTTATGATTTAACTGTTTTAATTTACTCACTGCTTGACGACTGTCTAGCGTCACTAATGGGCGGGTAAATTGCTGCTGACGAATAATATGATCAGGGTTAATTTCTGTATGCGCATTCCAAGTTTGGTAAATAGGCTGCTGTAATCGATAAGTGCTAAATGACTTGGTTAGATCAACCGAAGTAGAAGATTCTTTGCCATTTACAATATAACTAACCGGCGCGGCTTTTTTATAATTATAAACGACGCTTGTATCTGTGTGCAGCGTCATACTAGAGCACTGCATAGGAATACGCGCCAGCAACATAGCTTGTTGAGCTTGTACTGAGCTGTCCTCTGAATTGTACTGCAAACCGTCCTCTGAACATTGCCCTGTGCCGCTAGCCAATATCTTTTGCGCTATATCTGCCTGGGTAGCAACAACCACTTTATCAAAGCTAAGCGACTTAACTATATTGTCATTTTTGTTTTTACTAGTTAGTAAAATACGGTCTTGCGGACGCCCCGAAAAAGTTAAGCTTTGAATCTCTTCAGCACAGCATACTTTATATCCTTGGGTGATTTTTGGCACGATGCCATCGACCCCTTGCTTTGCACGGACAATACCGTCGTCCATTACCCCGCACGTTAAGTAACCCAAAATCACATCAGCTGGATAGTTAAAAATTCCTTCATAATCACAGGTACAGGTAACGCTTAAAGCGGGTAATAACATCTTATGAATAAAGCTTTGATTAAAACTATGTCGACTCAAGTATTGGCGAAAGGTTATCGATTTAAGTAATTCGCCTTGATTATCGGCAACATCTTTATTTGCTTGTTTAAAAAACTCAGTATGGGCCAGTAATAATTTTAACGACTCGACATTTAGGCTATTACGGCTCAAGTATCTAAATGGTTTATTCATTAACTTAACATTATTATATTGAAAAAAAGGACTGACTGGAGCTGGACTGTGCTGAGGACTGGATTGAGCAACCTGTTCAATACTACTATTAGTTTTAGGCTGTAATTCAGAGGTTTGGAAAACACTGGAATGGTCGCTACTTTCCATTTCTATATTTAAATGATCATACAAAGCAAATAGTTGTGGGTAATAGCCTTTGGTAAAAATTCTTAGGGGAATATCAATGCGGGTACTAATACCATTACTGTGATAATCGGCCGTAAACACCCCCATTCCTACACGCTCATGGCTTTCAAATAAAGTAACGTCATATTTATCTTTCAGCAACCAAGCAGCACTTAGTCCGGCTAGCCCACCCCCAATAACAGCCAAAGATGCCTTTGCAGCAAACGGCTGAGATTTTGTAGTCTGCTGGCTTGATACCAATGGGTCAATATTAAACATAATCTGTGCTTACCACCTTAAAAGTACATACTCACTGCATATATCTGCAATAAACATAATAACGGCCTAGGATATTTCTGTTAAGCACATTATCCATAACAGCAAGTTTAGCGTAATTGATAGAATATAAGCTAACACATCTAAACTGTCCCATTGGCATGGTAGCAGATATACTGCTGAAAATTTTTGATCACTCCTGACATAGGTACCTTATTATGAGCATTTTAGACACTGTTAGCGCGGCTTGGGGATGGGTTGGAATTACCCCTGAAAAAATAATTGCTGAGAACGAATTTGGCAATCTTATTATTAAGGATGTTGAAGGCATGTTCTGGCGCCTATGCCCAGAAGACCTTTATTGCGAAGTTATTGCCGATGACGATGCCGACTACAACGAAGTAGTCAAAGATGAAGAGTTTAATCAAGACTGGTTTATGGATGTAATGGTGCAAAAAGCACTGGAAAAGTATGGCCCACTAGAAGACGGATTGAAGTTTCATATGCTTGAACCTGGTGCTTTGGGTGGAAAATATGCGGTATTCAATATTAAACCAATCGAGTTTGAAAAAATAATTACCTTCTCTGGCGAATTGGCGCAAAAAATTCATCGCGCAGGCGATAAAAAAGTGAATTACAAATCACTTTAAACTAGGTTCAATTTGTATCGTGGTAAATGTGGCAATCATTCATATATGGGATGTATTTATTGCGAAACAAATGTTGTTTAGACCACTGGTAAGACTTTACTGGCTCTAGGCTATCTATACCTAATTGTATATTCACATAAATATCCATTCGTAATAAAATCTAATATAACTTACATAATGCCATTGCGGCCAATATCCTGGGTACCCCAAATGCGCTTATTATGCCTCACCCTGTTAATAACACTTTGCTTTAGCCTTCAAGCCGAAGAATATAACTCGGCTGTTATTGACCGTGCCCATATAAAAACCATATCTATTGTGGCCCCTGTTTGGGAAGGCTACACCAATCAAGATGGCACTGGCGCATACTGGGAAGTACTTAAAGCAATTTATGAGCCCCTAGGCATTAGTGTTAAAACTAAAAGTGTTCCTTGGAATCGAGCCATGAAGATGGTGAGTAAATACCGAACTTACAACGCTATTGTGGGTGAATACCGTGACACAGAGGAGAATGTGATATTCCCAGATTATTCAATCGACACCGAATACATGTCTGTATTAAGTAAAAATACGTCTGGGAATAAATTTATAAATCTAAGTAGCCTAACAGGTAAAACAGTGGGCTGGATAAAAGATTATGAGGTCATTGCCGAATCTAAAAGAGACTTTAAGTTACGCGAATTCAGAAATATTGAGCAAGGCATAGAGTATTTAAACGGCGACAAACTAGACTTTTTAATAGATGACTGGGACGAGATAGCGGCTGCCATGAAAGCGGCAGAAATGACATCCGCCGACTACTCAGTAGACGAAATGCCTGAAGGCTCACCTCTGTATGTTGCGTTTTCTGAGGACAATCTATCTAAAGAATTCATTAAGATTTACAACGAACGCATCCCTGTTTTGGCTAAATCAGGCAAATTAGAAGCTATATATACAAAATGGGATACGGCGGAACTACCCGAAGCCATTGTAAACCTGTCTAAATAGCCATTATTAACTTAGTTCTCGCCATTGATTCGCTTGGGGATTAGAATAAGCCCTTACCCAAGTGAAGCGCTACTGTGTCAAATCCTGTAAATATAGTTGAAAACCCTAGCTTAATTGCCACTACCGAAATAACCGAGTCGGTGGAAATTACCAGTGAAAACAAGTGTGATTTTTGCTCAGCGTTGTGCTGCTCATATATTACCCAAGAATTAGACACTCCACGCACCATGCAGGCATTTGATGTTTTGCTTTGGCAAGTGGCCCATAAAGATATTCATGTGTTTAAAGATGGTAATGGCTGGTATCTACTAAGCATGACCCGCTGTGAATATGTAATGCCAGATAATCGCTGCGGTATCTACGAAAAACGACCTATTATCTGCCGTGAGCACAGTAACGATCACTGCGAAAAAGATGTGCCAATCGATGAAGGCTGCGACTATTACTTTACTGGCTTTGACGAACTTGATGCCTATTGCCGAAAACGCTTTAAAACCTGGGATAACCGCATAGCCAAATTTGAAGCCAGTCGCGCGAAGTAATCTGTTTAAGTAAATACAACGTATGTGTTTGGGTATGAATAGAAAATCCATATACTTTAAAGGAATAAGAACTTTAAAAATGTAAGTTTTTTTACTATTATTACTATAACGTATTCTAGGTGGATTCCTGTGCCAATATTCATTTTTCTATTGCTTTCTTTAGCGGGTATGCAGGCTGTGTATGCAAAGCCAATACCCAGTACTGTGACGTTGGCTGCAACCGACTGGTGTCCATATACCTGTGAAAACCAGACTAATAATAACCCAGGCATCGTTCATGAATACCTGAGCGAAGTCCTCCAGCAAAGCAATATCAAACTCAATATCGAGTACTACCCTTGGCATGAGTCAATAAAAAAGGCTCAACTTGGAGAAGTAGATGGCTTGCTGACTGCGGTCGTTGAAGAAGCACCTTCGCTGTATTTTTCTACCGTACCTACCTACAACTATCAGGTTTGTTTTATCACCCGTAGTAACTCCAATTGGATTTATAAAGGCACTAATTCATTAAACAAAATAGTACTTGGCTCTATTAAAGGTTATGGCTACGACGACGAAATTGATCAATTCATTAAATACAACAGTGAAAAGCCAAATATGAAAATCGTTGATTCTGGAGGTCTAGAGCAATTTAATAAAATGCTGTTCGAAAATGAAATTGATGCGTACTTAGATGACAGCCGAGTTGTGTTATGGGCATTACGAGATTCAAAAAGAAAAGTAAAACTTTCGGGTTGTTTAAAAAGGAAGCCATTTTATTTAGCCGTAAACCCAAACCTACCTTGGGCGAATGAGTTTATAGCGTTAATAAACAAGTCACTATCCGACCCAATTAATTTGCAGCTACTCAATTCTATCAAACAAAATTATCGCTAGATTTACTGGTATACATCCCAATACTAATTACTACAATACATTCCAGTCTATTGCTTGTTTACCATAGCCTGTTAAATAATGATTAGTCTTACTAAAACAATCTGAGCCCATAAACGAGACAAAATCTTTACCGGTTTTTGTTGCCCCTAAAGGGCTTGGATGAGACGTTTTAATCACCGTGTGCTTATTGGTGTCTATGTTAGCGCATACATTATGAGCAAACTTCCCCCATGCTAAAAACACCACTCCCGATTGATCTTGGTTGATCTTTTCTATGCAGCTATTGGTAAACGTTAACCAGCCTTTTTTGCTATGACTGTTCGCTTCGGCTTCCCTAACCGTTAATGATGCATTTAACAGCAAAACACCTTGCTTGGCCCAACGTTCTAAATTGCCATAAATAGGAATATTCATACCTATGTCACGGCTAATTTCTTTATAAATATTACGTAACGACGGCGGTATCGCTACACCGTCGGGTACACTAAAACTCAAGCCATGAGCTTGGCCAAAACCATGGTAAGGATCTTGACCTACAATCACGACTTTTACTTTTTTTAACGGTGAGAAATGAAATGCATTAAAAATTTGCTCTTTAGGCGGAAATACTTTTTGGCCACACACACCTTCTACTTCTAAGAACTTGCCCAGAGCTTGCATATACCCTTGAGATAACTCATGTTCGAAGTGCGCCTTCCATTCGGCATCAATACCTGAGATCAAATTATCAAAGTACATTATTGCTGCTCGTCGTCTTCACTACTTTCTTCAGGTTTAATTTTAGTAACCGAGAACAAACGATAGATAAATACAGAAAAGAACGGCATAACAACTACATTTAATGCAAATTCAGCCACGCCTAAAGCCATAGGGTTTACGGCAATCATTAAATTAAGTACCACTAGTACAAGCACATAAGCCAAAGCAACAAAGCTTAATAAAGTAAATCCACGAAATATAGTACGGTTGTTTTTAACCTGTTTATTACTGGCTTTAATCGCATCAATAGGCGACAAACCATCAACCAATGTTAAATAAGGCGCAAAGAACCAACGATACATTACAAAGCTTAATGGGATGGCGACAATTACCAGCATAAACATATTACGCATCATTTCATTTGCAATACCCGAACCTAATAAAGTTGCGACAAAAGCGGCAGGAATAATAACTAATACTGCGGCTAGACCAAACACAAAGCCCGTAGCTGTCACTGGCAATACCTTGGTTAGTGTAAGCGATAATGCCGACTTTAGACTGTCGTCCTGATCCACCGAAAATTGATGAATTAACGACATCATATACACGGAAAAAAACATGCTTAACGCGGCTATAAACATTATGGCAATAACACTGGGTGGCTGACCACTAGATGTTATTAACACCATAATAAGCGGAGTTATGCTTGAAGCGACACTTAACCAAAATAATTTGTTAAATAGTCGCCCATAAAAAGCAAAACTTTGTTTGAAAATTTCAACGGCTGTCATCTGTAGGCCCTAATGAGTACTGCATAAGAATTATAAAAAAATAGTATATCTGTCTGCCAGACTAGAAGCGAGTCTCAACAGTTACCAAGGTGGAACAATCTATAAAAAAAGCCTAGCCATAATCCCTAAATTATTAGTAATTATGTTCTAGGCTTTTTATATCTGGGCTTTATTAACCCAGTGTTTAGCGCAATATTATAGTGTTATTTTAATGGACGCATGTGCGGGAATAAAATAACGTCTTTAATAGTTGGACTGTCTGTGAACAACATCATCAAACGATCAATCCCTATGCCTTCGCCTGCCGTAGGTGGCATACCGTATTCTAGTGCTTGAATATAGTCAGCGTCGTAGTGCATTGCTTCGTCGTCACCAGCGTCTTTTTCATCTACCTGACGCTGGAACCGCTCAGCTTGATCAGCCGCATCGTTAAGCTCGGAGAAACCATTAGCTAACTCACGGCCACCAACAAAAAATTCAAAACGGTCGGTGAAGAATGGACTATTGTCACTGCGACGGGCAAGTGGTGAAACTTCCCAAGGGTAAGCCGTAATAAAGGTCGGTTGGTCTAATTTATGTTCGGCTGTTTCTTCAAAAATTTCGCATAACCACTTACCAGGTCCCCAAACGCTTTGCTTGGCTTCTTCTTTAATACCTACTTGTTTAGCGTAAGCTTTCAGCATTTCTAAGTTGTTTTCACAATCTTGAATAATGGCTGGATCAAAATCTGGATTATATTTAATAACCGCATCGACCATGGTAATACGTGTAAACGGCTGTGAGAAATCGTAAACACTTTCTGCGGTTATATTACCTTCGGTGTCTTTAGTTGTATTTTTAATGTCTGTGGTGCCCATAACATCTAATGCCAGAGTACGCAGCATGTCTTCAGTGGTATCCATTAAGTCATGGTAAGTGGCATACGCTTGATAGAATTCAATCATGGTGAATTCAGGGTTGTGACGCGTAGACAGACCTTCGTTACGGAAGCTACGGTTAATTTCGAATACACGTTCAAAACCACCCACTACCAAGCGCTTAAGGTTAAGCTCTGGGGCAATACGCAAATACATGTCTACGTCTAATGCATTGTGATGTGTCTCGAACGGCTTAGCGGTAGCGCCACCCGGAATGATTTGTAACATTGGCGTCTCAACTTCCATGAAATCGCGGTCGTTTAAGTATCGACGAATACCTTCTACAATTCTTGAGCGAATTTTAAATAATTCACGAGTTTCTTTGCTCATGATTAAATCCACGTAACGCTGACGATACTTTATTTCTTGGTCAGCTAGGCCGTGGAACTTGTCTGGCAATGGACGCAATGATTTGGTTAACATAACTAAGTCAGCCGCTTGTGTAACGTTGACGTATAACTCGCCTTTGCCAGACTTATGTAATGCACCACGTGCACCTACAATATCGCCTAAATCAAACATAGATTTATAGTTAATTTCTTTTTGAACATCTTTTGCGATGTAAACTTGAATAGTGCCAGATGTGTCTTGGATCTGAGCAAACGGACCACGTTGAAACATGATGCGCCCAGCAACAGCCACTTGATTGTCTTGCTGTTCTAATGACTCTTTATCAAACTCGGAAAATTGCTTCTGTAAATCATCAGCCACGTGTTTTCGATCAAAATCGTTCTTATGTCCATTAGCAGAACAACCTTCACGCAGCGCTTCTAGTTTAGCGCGACGCTCGGCGATCAATTTATTTTCGTCACGTGGTTCAGTCATGTTATTACCTTTCAATTTACGCTTAATGCTTATTACATTAACCGGTGTTCAATTATGTATTGTTTGTATTTTTGTAGGAGCTCACCCCGTGAGCGATAACCGTTTTCGCTTCCGTTTTTCGCTCACGGGGTGAGCTCCTACGCTTTCCGCTTCCGTTTTTCGCTCACGGGGTGAGCTCCTACACTCCAGCTTTTAGCGAGGCTTCCATAAATGGATCTAACGCACCGTCTAAAACTTGCTGTGTATTACGGTTTTCTACACCCGTTCTTAAATCTTTAATACGGGAGTCATCTAACACATACGAGCGAATTTGACTGCCCCAACCAATGTCACTTTTAGTGTCTTCTAAAGCTTGGCTTTCTGCATTACGAGTGGCCAATTCAAGCTCGTATAATTTCGCTTTTAGCTGCTTCATAGCCTGATCTTTGTTTTTGTGTTGCGAACGCTGATTCTGGCATTGGGTAACGGTATTGGTTGGTATGTGGGTTATACGTACCGCCGATTCGGTGGTGTTAACGTGCTGACCACCGGCTCCCGATGCACGATATACGTCTACGCGTAAATCGGCTGGATTCATATCAATTTCAATGTTGTCGTCTATTTCGGGTGACGCAAATACCGATGCAAACGAGGTATGGCGACGACCGCTAGAGTCATAAGGTGATTTGCGCACTAAGCGATGAACACCAGTTTCGGTGCGTAACCAGCCAAAAGCATATTCCCCTTCGAAGCGAATAGTAGCCGATTTAATGCCCGCTACGTCACCTGCCGATGCTTCCATCAGTTCAACTTTATAGCCTTTGGCTTCTCCCCAGCGTAGGTACATACGCAAGATCATTTCAGCCCAGTCTTGAGCCTCGGTGCCGCCCGAACCCGATTGAATATCTAAATAAGCACTGTTAGCGTCCATTTCGCCAGAAAACATGCGACGGAACTCTAGCTTTTCTAGCAGGGCTTGTAATGAGTCAAGTTCAATTACTACTTCGGCAACAGAGTCTTCGTCGTCTTCAGCAACCGACATTTCAAGCAGCTCTGCACTGTCTGATAAGCCTGCATCCATTCCATCTATAGTATTGACTACGGCTTCTAGACTGGCTCGTTCGCGGCCCAGTTCCTGTGCTTTTTCTGGATCGTTCCAGATAGCGCTTTCACCTAGAATTAATTCAACTTCTTGAAGACGTTCCCACTTGTGAACGTAGTCAAAGATACCCCCGAAGCATCTCGGTACGGGCGGTAAGGTCTTTAATTCGATTTATGATAGGTTGAACTTCCAACAGATCTCTCCAATTGGCAATAATAGGGTTATATTTCGGTGCGCAATTCTACCTAAAAATACTCTATAACAACAGCGCTATCACGGTAGCTCGAGTGCAATTTCAATGCTCGAATTTACCTACAACCATTAGAAAAGTGATTCCAGCTAACCGCAAGCCTTCATCCACAAACAATCGGTCCAATCTAAGGCCATATGAATTATCAGTCCTGCACCCAAAATCCCAACAATTAACTCTGCCTTACTGACACGTCCTTTGGTTAATTTAAAGAAAATTGGCGCTACCATCATCAGCCCATAAATCACCATGGGCCAAAAGGTGTGCAGTGGGTGAAACCAAATACTGCATCTTCCGGGAGAATATATTGGCTTGGCCAATAAATGATCGACATCCACAGCCATGGTAGCTATCAACAGCACAAATACTATTTTAAAGCTGAGGATCGGCATCGATCTACTTGCAAATAAACCATATAAATATGCTGCGATCAAAGGGACCAGAATATGCAAAAGCATATGAATGGCGGCTCGATTGTCGCTTAACCAGTGCAAACTAAATTCAATCATCTGAAAGTACTTTTATATTATGAACGGTATAGCGTTTTAATTAGATGATAGCCAAACTGAGTTTTAACTGGCCCTTGAACTTTTAACAGCGGGCGCTTAAATACCACATCGTCAAAGGCTTTTACCATGTCTCCTTTATGAAATTCACCTAAGTTACCACCATTTTTTTTACTCGGACAGGTTGAATATTGCTTGGCTAATTTACCAAAATCTTCACCTTTGGCTAATCGCTCTTTTAGCTCTTCAGCCAGTTTTTTCTCTTTTACTAGAATGTGACATGCACTTGCTAAAGCCATAATAATCTCCAATATATCAATCTGTTGATGGCCCAATTTGCGACGAAACATAGCGAAACAATAGGACCAACTAAAATATAGCGCCATTTTAACGTATAATGCCGCAATTCTTAATCATTTATTCAAATAGGTCTGACTGACGTGGCACTTAAAGCAACTGTATTCAAATGCGAGCTCAATATCAGTGATATGGACCGTCATTATTATCAAACTCATGCGTTAACGATTGCGCGCCACCCTAGTGAAAACGATTTACGCATGATGATCCGAATTATTGCATTTGCATTAAACGCCGACGATCAATTGCAATTTACTAAAGGCTTAAGCTCTCAAGACGAACCGGACCTTTGGAATAAAAGCCTAAGCGATGAAATAGACTTATGGATCGACCTAGGTCAAGTAGACGAAAAACGCTTACGACAAGCTTGTGGTAAAGGTAAACATGTTGTTATTTACACATACAACGACAAACAAGCTGGGCCCTGGGACACCCTAATGCAGAGTAACTTTAACCGTCATAACAATTTATCGGTTTATCACATTCCCTCTGCAATTGGAGAAAAACTAAGCGCGTTGGTACAAAAGAATATGGAACTACAAATTAGCATTCAAGATGGTGAACTTTTTATAAATTCGGATACAGATCAAGTTAACTTTACACCTGTGAAAACATTCCCAGTTTGATCAAGTAACTTCTAATAACTTTAATGACTTTTAAAATAATTGAAAAAGCCAACTTACCTTATTACGGTAAGCTGGCTTTTATCTGTAGATTTGATCAGAAATTAAAACTTTAAACTAGAATAATTTTTTAAATTGATCCTTTAACTTTTGCTCCTGCTCTTTTAATTTTTTATCGGCTTTTTCTTTCGCTCGGGCTTTTTCTGCGTCGCGCTTCTTTTTTACTCTAGCTTTTTCTGCATCTTCTTTTTCTTTAGCCTCTGCCTTCAACTGATCTTTATAACTAGATATTTCAGTTTTACCTAATTTCTCTAACGCCTTGGCTTTATCAGCCAAGCTTCCTTCAGCAATATTTAAATCTTTTAACTGCTGCTGATAATCACCACCGTAAGACATTAGCTTGTCATTTAACTTACCTTTAAGCTTTTTCTCTAATGCCGCTTGTTTTTGATCTATGCGTTGATTAAAAGCCGATTTTAACTGTGTATCTAAATTACTTTTTAAGTTAACTTTTGGAGATTTTAATTCACCCTTAGCAGTGATATCTACTGTAAATTGATCCACATTTTTAAGCGCTAATACCATCTCTTTAGCAAAGGTTGAGCTTTTTTTACTATCAAATACTGCATTTTTAAACAAACCATTAGCGGCAACATTCATTTCACCATTTAAAAATACCGCACTGCCCTTCACGTCAGTGTAACTGGAGACCATTCGTAGGCCAGCTAAACCCATTTTAAGGTTGCGCACATTCCAACGATCTATTTCTAAGTTAAAACTGTCTTTACCCGGCGATACTCGATGATCTAGCTCACCGGTGATGGTTAAACTTTTAATATCTTTTAAGTTTTTACCACTGGCTAAAATTCGAGTAGGCACGTTAAGAATATTCTGCTGATGAGTAATGTCTGTAACCTTGACTGAAACTTGTCCTAACGATTGCTTTTCGCCCACGCTATTAGTTGCCATTGCCGGCAGTGCCATACTGAAATTTAATGTCTTTATCCAAAAGTCAGGCATGGGACGATCGCTGTCAAAATGTACAAATCGACCTTCCAAACGCTTTTCTTTCAGCTCTTTTTTAGTGGCTTTTGCCTCTTCGTCAACTAAAAATGGTCTAGCCTTCTCATAATAACCTAATGCAGTTTTAGCGTACCCACCGGCATCTTCGCCAAATAAAAGTGCAGCTAGGTTACTTGCACCAGCACCATCTAGTTTATATTTACTTTTTAAATTAGCTAAATCGTCACTAGGTGATGTTTTTAATTGTGACCATTTTTGCTTTAAATCAGACTTTCCATCTTTAATAGAATTTTTAGCCGTTACAATTGCAGCCTTATCTGTTTTAAATTGGTTTTTTAATGCATCGAATTCTTTTTTACGCTGTTTGAAATCCTCTGCATTTTTAAACTTACCTTTCAAGATAGCGTTTAACTGCTGCTCGTAACTATTAATTGTATCTTCTGTAGGTAAATTGGCAACGGCATCTTCAATAGCTGCTTGGTGCTGCTTATAAGCCGACTGCAATGCTTCGCCTCGCTCAACGGTTAATAGCTTTTCACGATCAAGGATTTCATCTGCGCTTGGCAAGATTTTAATACTGGTTTCTGGTTCAGCAGAATCAGTTTCATTAGCGGCACTTGAAGATATACTTTTAGAGGTTGATAGTTTCAGTGCTCCTGATTGATTTCGTGCCGTTCCCAGCGCAACACCACTAAGCGTCACATCTGGAATTATAGCCTTACCTAATAACAGGGGAAATGGTTCTAAAGTGGCTATCGCCGTATCAAAACTTACCATGTTTTCCATTGGGGTATCTTTATCAGCTACTTGCACACCCGTTATGGTTATCGACAACGGACTAAGACCAAAGCTCACATCTGCGACGTTTACTTGCGCGCCTGCCGCTTCACTTCCATATTTCTCGATTGCCATTTTCAATAAAGGCCCAGCGGCCAACATCCAAAATGCGCTAAGCAAAGCCACGAACAGTAAAAAACCAGCAATACCAGACCAACGAATCCATTTTGTCATGATCATGCCTCCAGCTTTTCGTAGACTTTATAAAACTTACTGGCTTTAAACAATTTACTTATTTTTAGCTTCTCAAACCAGCCCATTAAACGATTACGGTACAATCCAATAATTATTCGGGTTATAAAAAATGTGGGTATAAACAACATCAAAGACAGTACGATACTGCCCAGTAATAACGTGTGATTAAATTTAAACGCACGCCAAATATCACTTTGATATAACTGAGTCCAAGTTTTAGTTAAGTCTGGGTTAGATAATAAAGACTCACCAATAGATATAGATAAAGGGTCGATAAAAAATGCAAATAATGCCAGCACCGCACTGGCTAATAAAAATGCACTTAAGTTCACACGGATCACGCAAACCAGTAAAAAGATGAAAAGATTATGCAAACTAAAAAACGGGGTCAAACCCACAAATAATGCAAAAGCAAATCCTAAAGATATTTGACTAGGAGATGCATCGCTATTCAAGACTTTGAAAAATTTGGCCAGTAGGCTTAACATGTGATTTCCTTATTACAAAGAGATAAAGCTAAAGTAATTGTTATTCTACTTAGCAGATCAGTATAGACGAATCTAGCAGACAATATAATAACTACCCTTTTCTAGCCAGGTAGTCAGATATGTCTTTAAATACTGGATTTAAACCATGAAATACACCAGCAATACCACCGACAATATGATGGTGAGGTACTTTGTCATAGATAATGGTTTCATGATCTACACCTAACACTTTCAAACGCTTGGCAAACCGCTCTAAATGATACAATCCTACCGTATCGTCTGCACGGCCGTGCATCAATAACATTTTAGATATATCGGCTGTGGCTAGATTAATTGGGTTAGCATCGTGATCATTATGCTCATACCCCATATCTATATGCTGAGCGCTTATATCATGCACTTTAATATCATCAAATTTCCCTACCACTAGAGGATCGTCTAGTGGCAGATCATACGGGCCAGCCAGGCCAATACAGGCTTTAACTTTAACCTTAGCACCCGCATTTTTGAAATAACTTGGCTGTGTATTTAGCATGGCGACTGTATGTGCACCAGCACTGTGTCCCACTAAAATAATGTCTAATACACCCACCTCCGCACCCTTTAGCTTTAGAGCCGATAAATGTTTTGGCAGCGCAGCACAAGCAGATGCTATATCTTCGATAAAGTGCGGGAACTTAGCGTCTGGATAAAGACGATAATTAGGTACTGCGGTAACGTAGCCTAATTGTGCAAACTCTGCTCCGGCAAACTGGTAATCATTTTTGTCACCTGAATCCCATGCCCCACCGTATACAAAAACGATAACCGGTTTAGTGACGTCTATATGTTCGGGCATATAAATGTCTAAGTTATGACGGGCATCATTGTCATAAGGTAAGTCCTTAAGTCGCTTTACTTTTTTTAGAGAAGCCAAAAAATTCATCAGTAATAACGGATTTAACGCAATAACGATTAAAGCTATGAATATTAACGCCATGGAACTAACTAAAAATATAAACATAAAACACTCTTTACTCACTTTACACACTTTAAAACGAGATATTAGATCTTTAAAGGCTAATTATTTTAAACTGGTTATTACATGTTGAGTGGCTCAATAAAGCTACTTAACTTGATTAATAGAGATAACTAAATCGATTAATCGATCTATTTTAATATTACTTAACTGTCGATAATCAAAATATGGACATACTATGAGCTTCTTTTCTGGCCAAATAACAAAATCGCTATCTAGCCTTAACATACCCGTATGTAGATCTTCATGATAACCCAAGTCAATAGCGTATTGCTTGCCCATAATCACATGTACAACATTTTCATTTAGATTTGGCTTAGTAAATAATAAACGTAAATTTGAACCAAGCTGCAAAAGGTTTTTCTCTCGATAATCTTGCCAACTTGATGCTTCAAGCTGTATTTTTTGTCGAGTAAAGTAACTGAACATAAATTTAGCAAATACGTTAAAGATTTTACGCCAATGATTGCCTGTTTGCTGGGCAATAAAAGTGATTTCGTGCTTATTTAACGGTTTTAGCTGCTCTAAACTGCTGTATTCGTCTAACGGTGGTCTATTAGCAATATACACATTTAGAAAGCTGCATTCAGTGTCGCCTATTCCAATCATTGGTGTACTCATACTGTGTTTTAACTATAATCAATAAGATACTTTTTCTGCTTTAACAGACTCACAGGGCTTATGACAAAACCTGAAATTATTGCGCTTATCATACACAATCTTAATAAAGATCTCGCTCAAGCAATATTTGCCGCCGAAGAAGCCATGAAGGGGGCGACCCACGAGCAAAGTAAAGCCGAAACTCAGTACGATACACTGGGTCTTGAATATGCTTACCTTGCCGAAGGCCAAAGTCGACGTATTGATATATTAAAAGAAGAAATTGTTAAGCTAGAAAACTGGCAAGCGCCGTTATTTAATCAACAACAAGAGATTTATCTTGGGGCTTTATTACTGCTGGTCAATGTCTCGACACCTGAACGCCTTTGGGTATTTTTAATACCAGCTGGTGGTGGGCAAAAAATAATAATAAAAGACAATACTATTTTACATACCATTACGCCCAATACACCACTAGGGGTGTCTGTTATAGGTAAAGCGATTGGAGATGAAATAACTCTACCTAATGGCAATATATTCGAAATAGAACAATTAAGTTAATGTTAAAGCAACAAATCGTTAAGTACCCGTATGGCTTTTAATAACTTTTAACATCTTCTAACAACTTGGATATATGCAAGCTCTATCAAAATACGCTATTTTTTGAGCGCCAAGCTTGCTAAAGTCTATAACTATAATATAACAATAAAATTTTTTTAGAGGTCTATATGTCTGAGCAGTTTGATATTGTAATTTTTGGCGCTACCAGCTTTGTTGGCGAAATTCTTACCGGCTATATGATGCAGCAATATGGCAGCAATGGTGAAGTAAAGTGGGCTATTGCTGGCCGCAGCGAAAGTAAACTAAACGCTATTAAAGACCTACATAACGCGCAAGATATCCCACATATTGTTGCCGATGCAGCTAATCAAGCTGAACTAAAAAATATGGTTGCACAAGCTCGAGTGATTATATCAACTGTTGGCCCATATGCTTTATATGGAGAACCATTAGTAAAAGAATGTGCAGAAACAGGTACTGACTACTGTGATTTAACGGGCGAAGTGCAGTGGTATAAACGTATGGTTGAGAAATACCAAGCGGTTGCAGAAAAATCTGGTGCTCGTATTGTGCATTGTAGTGGTTTTGACTCTATTCCGTCAGACATGGGCGTATTCTTTTTACAGCAACATGCTTATAAAAAGTTTGGTAAATACAGTAATAACGTTTCTAACCGCATTGCCAAAATATTGGGCGGAGCCAGTGGCGGCACAGTTGCCAGTATGACCAATGTGATAAAAGAAGCGGCTAAAGATCCAGTTCTTAGAAAAGAATTGAAAAACCCTTACAGTATTTGCCCAAGCGGACACAAGTTTAAAGTACGCCAGCAAAATGTAAGTGGTGCAGAGTTTGATACTGATCTAAACGCATGGATTGGCCCATTTGTTATGGCCGCCGTTAATGAACGAGTAGTACATCGATCTAACGCGTTACTAGATAATGCCTACGGCACAGAGTTTAAATACAGTGAAGCCATGATGATGGGCAAAGGTTCAAAAGGTAAAAGCCGAGCTCGCTACATGGGATGGGGGTTAAACATCTTTATGGTTCTTGCAGCCCTAGCGCCTACCCGCTGGTTATTAGAAAGGTTTGTACTGCCTAAACCCGGTGAAGGCCCTACGCCAAAAGAGCAGAAAGAAGGGATGTACGACATGCGCTTCACTGGAAAAATGGATTCGGGTAACAGAGTGAAGGTGAAAGTCACTGGCGATCGCGACCCTGGATACGGCAGTACCGCAAAAATGTTAGGAGAAGCAGCCGTATGTTTAGCACTGTTACCAAAAGCAGAAAAAGCAGGCGGTTTCTGGACCCCTTCTAGTGCCTATGGCATGGACCTAGTTGAACGCTTAACTAAAAACGCAGGCCTTACCTTTGAAGTGTTAGAGAGTTAGGTACACTTAAGGAGCCTGCCTCTTTACTAAATCGACACCACAGAAAAAGGCTCAATATGTTATGTATTGGGCCTTTTATTTGTATTTTGATTGGAATACCGTATTCTTGCCTCATAAATAACCGTTACTTTACACATAGCTAGTGAGAAACTTATGGACAGTATTATTCATCAACGCATAGAAGAAGCCTTGAAAATTATGGTGCCATTTGCAATTCAAGCCGACGAGGTATTGGAGCA
>JAWUVO010000133.1:0-17898 GCA_034112325.1 Bermanella sp.
AAATATTTTTAAGTTGAGTCAGAGATTACCTTTGCTAAGGTAATCTCTGCATTGCGTTGTTATTAAAAAATTTAAAACATACTTTTTACACCCAGATTTTATACCGAGATACCAATGGAAAATTTCCAGTTAAGTTATGAGTTCTTCCCCACTAAAACGGAAGAAGGCACACGCAAGCTTTATGAGACTCGTGATAAACTGGCTAAACTTAATCCAGATTTTTTCTCGGTTACATACGGAGCCGGAGGCTCTACCCGTGACAATACTATTAACGTGGTCACTGAATTAAACGGTATGGGTATTCCTGCTGCACCTCATTTATCTTGTGTTGGGGAGTCCATAGACAACATTAAACAGCTATTAAATTATTATGCTGAAAATGATATTAAACGAATCGTGGCATTACGCGGCGATTTACCCTCTGGTATGGCTGCCAGTGCAGGCGAGCTAAAATACGCCAATGAATTAGTTGAGTTAATTAAAACTGAGCACGGCGACCGCTTTAAAATAGAAGTGGCTTCTTATCCAGAAATGCACCCACAATCTAGAAATTTTGAAGATGACCTTATAAACTTTAAACGTAAAGTAGATGCCGGTGCAACTTCAGCTATTACCCAATATTTTTTCAACCCTGACAGTTACTTTTATTATCTAGACCGTTGTCAGGCTATGGGCATCGATATTCCAATAGTGCCTGGTATTATGCCTATTACTAACTACACCAAACTGGCTCGTTTTTCAGATGCATGTGGTGCTGAAATTCCACGCTGGATTCGTAAGCAGCTAGAGGCCTACGGTGACGATATTGAAAGCATTCAAAAGTTTGGTGAAGAAGTAATCACTCAATTGTGTGAAGACCTTGTAGAAAATGATGCACCTGGTCTACACTTCTATACACTCAACCAAGCAAAGCCTTGTCTGGATGTTTGGAATAACCTAGGTCTTTGGTAACAAATCAGGAGAACATCATGCGCCAACCAATACGTGTTGATTTAGTTGAAGGGCAAACCTATTTTTGGTGTGAATGTGGTCGCAGTGAAAAGCAACCGTTTTGCGACGGCAGCCATGCGGGTACACCTCATCAGCCAAAATCATTTGTAGCAGATAAAACAGAATCTCGTTTTTTATGCGCCTGTAAAGACACTGACAATGCCCCATATTGTGACGGCGCTCACTCCCGTTAGTAAACCATTTAAGTAAATTATAAAACCATGCGCATCCCACGAATTTATACTCCTCAGTTATTAACTGAACAGTCTTCTATTGAGTTAGATGAACACGCAGCCAACCATGTAGGCCGTGTTTTGCGCATGGTAGCCGGCCGCTCATTAACCTTATTTAATGGTCAAGGTAGCTTTCATTTTAATGCAACCGTTGAACACGTGAGTAAAAAGTCTGTGACGGTTATGCTGCTTGATAAAGTCGATACCCATAATGAATCTCCGTTATCCATTCACCTAGGACAAGCATTATCTAAGGGTGATAAAATGGAATTTACCATTCAAAAAGCAGTGGAACTGGGTATAACAGAAATTACCCCACTGTGGACTGAGCATTGTGATGTAAAGCTAAATCAAGAACGCCTAGAAAAGAAACATAAGCAGTGGCTTGGTATTATCATTAGTGCCTGCGAGCAATGTGGTCGTAACATTATTCCTACCTTGCATCCTGTTAAAAAAATTCAAGATTGGTTAAGTGAAATACAGGCTGATGAAAAGTGGGTTCTAGACCCTAGAGGCAAACCTGGTAATGTGGCTAACGATTCAGTTACTAGCTCAGCTATTGCTGTAGGACCAGAAGGAGGATTTAGCAAAGTCGAGATAGATATGGCCTGCCAATACCAATTTAAAGCTAAATTAATTGGGCCTAGGGTACTAAGAACAGAAACGGCTGCACTAACCGCCATTACGGTTCTACAAAGCCGCTGGGGGGATTTTTAGTTAGCGTTAATTTTTATCCCAGTACTCACTCCCATTTTTATTCTGCTTTTCATTTTAATTAGGCTGCGTTTTACCCATAGCAGGATTAACGCTCTCCTAAGTCTATTTTTCTGCTCATTTTTAAATATCTATGACTTAAGTTATAGACCAATGGTCCCCAAGCTAGATAGGTATAAATTGATCAAGGCATATAATAGCGCTATTAAATCAATTCAACCTGGAGGCAAGCGTGATGACTAAGATAATTAAAATTCAAGACTATTTATTAGCAAATGAAACTAATGACTCTGCTGAAATGATGCCAAAAGGTTTTCATAATGATTTGGCTTTCGAAATACAGCGTTTATTATCACACGTGATGAACATCGAAGATAATCTTTCTAATCATAGTCAAGTGTCGGCCATCCTTGAAGGACAGGTTAAGGAGCTTCAGGTAGAAAACCATACTTTACTTAAGCTGCTTGAGGCGGACGACGTTAATGAGCTACCGGTAAAGTTAACAGATGGAATAGACTCTGGAAGCAAACAGGATGTAGTCAGCCAGTCTATTTATTGGGAGCGCGAATACGGCCAATTAAAAGATAAAATTAGATACCTTGAACAATTACTTACTGAAAAAGATGACGCTTTAAAGCTAACAATTCAAGAAAACGCATTATTAATTAATGAGATTTTAGCTAGATAGAGTTTTAGCTTGATTGCATTGATATACAGTCCCTTTTTTATCTCGCTGGATATCATTTGGTTTTAGGCTGGAGTGTTTAGTACTTCTTTCGAGATGGGGGCACCACCCTTACGGGTATAAAAAAACCGAACGGCTAAAATTTATTAGCTCTGTTCGGTTTTACTTTGCTCGAAAATATTTTAGCTTACATTGCAGCTAAAATTGCGGCTTCTAGTAAATCTAAATCTGGAATAGTCGCATGGCCAGTTTCTAATGTAACTGCCATTTTTTGTCCTTTATGTAATGTAGTGTTCTGATTTTCTTTTATTGCGGCTTCTTCTAATTTTATCAAACTTGGTAGACCTTGAGTTAACAAACCAAAAAATCTCATTTTACCTTTCTCACCATTGGGTGAATTTACAACGGCTACTCGTAAGTCTTGACCTGCAGGGCCTTTTTTAAAACCACTAAAATCTTCGTAAGAAATAACTGGAATCATGGTACCGCGCCATTCAATTTGACCAACAATCCAATCGGGGACGTTATCAATTTTGGATGGTTTTTGGAACGGTATTAGCTCTGCGATAGTCACGTTAGGCAGCACCATACGCCCACCCTGAATAGGGATAAGCAAGCAAGGTAACATATCGGTCGCATCGGTATCGGTAGTTGTTATCTGTTGCATAATCTTTACCTAGTCTATCTTTTTCTCGTAAAGAGATTTAATGAGTTATGAGTTATTAACATACTTATTGTATGTGCTCAGCTTTTGCAGCACTTGCTTCGAGTAACAGGATCTTAGCCACAAGCTGCCCAGCCATTTCTTGCGGCGTACCGCTGAATTTAACAGCGCCCGTTTCACGGCAAGCATCTGGCATAGCGCTGCTAGCACAGGTTTCTGAACTTTGGGCCCATACAGTTAAGTCTTCGCCTTCTAACTGCTGGATAGCTTCTGCACCGTCATTACCCATTCCACTAAATATCATCACACCTATATTTGAAAATGCATGATGAGTATTCAGAATTAACTGGTCAATGGATGGTCCATAAGGACCAGGCCAAGGGGTAGGTAATAACTGCAATACGCCATTTATAAAAGTAGCTTCACGATCAGCTGGCACAATTAAAACTTCACCCGCTCGAATTTGATCGCCGCCTTGCGCCACTGCTGATGTAAAGTGTGCATGGCGTGCTAACACTTGAGCTAGCACAGGGACAAATTGCGCATCAATATGCTGACCATATATAAACCCAACAGGCAGGCCTTTAGGCAGTGCGTCTAAAAATTCTTTTACAGCTTCGGGGCCGCCTAACGAGCTACCTAACACCCAAATATATTTTGCTTGCTCGCCGACTTCTGCCCTGACGATATTTTTTGGTAACGTTAAAACTGTAGAAGTCACTACTGGACGATGAGCTTCAAGGGAATTCAAACTAGCTTGAGTTTGAAGCAGTTCTTTACCCAATAACTGCTTAAGTTTCGCGTATAGACTCTTTTCCCATTTTGGGTAACGGCTATCTTGTTTGCTTGGGGCCGATTCAAACCCTAATAAAATTGGCTGCTCTAGTTCTAAAAATGTATCTAATAATGCATCATCTTCGCGCAGGTCAAGTAACCATGCAGACACATCATCGTCTATACCTTTTAGCTCTAAAGATTGTGGGCTAAATGATATAACCTCACACCCAAAATCTTCCAGTGCACTTTTAAGTCTATGTTGTTGTAGAGAATCTTCTGCTACTACGGCCAACTTAATTGGCCTAAAATCTATCACTAAGCCGATTCCGTTAGTTTTGAGATGGCCCCTAACAATTTCTCTTCTTGGAAAGGCTTACCCATATAATCCGTTACACCAATCGCCATGGCTCGTTCTTTGTGCTTATCGCCAGTTCGTGATGTGATCATAATAATTGGAATGTCTTTTAGTTGTGAGCTGTGACGCATTTGCGTAGCCACTTCAAATCCATCCATGCGTGGCATTTCTATATCTAATAAAACCACGGTTGGTCTATAGTCCTGCAAGATCTCCATGGCGTCGACACCATCTTTTGCAGTGAGTACTTCATAACCCTGACGCTCAAGTAGTCGCGTAGTTACTTTACGTACCGTTACTGAATCATCGACCACCAGTACAGAAATAACTGAATCAGCTTTCACATTTGTTAACTGCGCTTCGGCTTGATGCTCAAGTTCAAGGTGTTGCTTGTATTCAATACTATTAACGTGACGCATCATGTTTGGTAAATCTAAGATAATAACAACACTACCATCACCTAAAATTGTACCGCCCGACACACCCACTACTGAGTTAAATTGTGGACCCAGTGCTTTTACAACTATTTCTCTCGAACCCATTAATGTATCTACTTGAATCGCAGCTGGCTGAGCACCACGAACCAGAACAACAGGCATTTGTACATTAGAGTCTGGCAACTTAGCCTGATTTTCATCTCTTAGTAAGTGACCTAGGTACTCAAGCTGATAATCACGACCACCGTAACTATAAACAGGATTATCTTGTTTATATAGTTCGCGTAAATTATTAGTGCTTACGCGCACAATACCTTCAATACTGTTAAGTGGTATGGCAAACAATGCTTCTCCCACTTTTGTCATTAACGCTCTGTTTACCGACACTGTAAATGGCAGACGAATTGTAAATTCAGTCCCTTGCCCAGCGTTGGAATTAATAGTAACTGTTCCACCAACCTGTTTTATTTCGCTGTTTACCACGTCCATGCCAACACCACGACCAGATATTTGTGTCACCTGTTCCGCGGTACTAAAACCAGCTTGTAAAATAAACTGCATGATCTCTTGATCAGGAAGCTGTGCATCTTTTTCAAGCAAACCTCGTTCTATTGCTTTTGAACGCACTTTATCAAGGTTAATACCCGCACCATCATCTACTAGTCGTATAACAACATCACTGCCATCTCGAGATAGATCTAGCTGAATATGACCTACTTCTGACTTACCTGCTTGAACACGCCCTGCGGTGCTTTCTAAACCATGATCCACTGCATTTCTTAGCATATGCTCTAATGGTGAGATTAAGCGCTCTAATACGCTCCTATCCATTTCGCCATCGGCATTATTAACTTCTAGCTCAACCTGCTTGCCTAATTCAGAACTAATTTGACGAACTATACGACGCAGGCGAGGAACCATTCTGGCGAATGGCACCATGCGTGTTTTCATTAATCCTTCTTGCAGCTCTGTATTTACACGAGACTGTTGCAGTAATAGAGTTTCTGCGTCGCGAGTTTTATTCAGTAAGGTTGACTTGATATCGACTAAATCTGAAGCTGACTCCACAAGTGAACGAGATAGCTGCTGTAGCTGACTATATCGATCCATTTCTAGTGGATCAAAGTCTTCATATTCTGGGCCTTGCTGCTCACGACGGAACAACACCTGCGCCTCGGTTTCCATATCTAGGCGTCTAAGCTGATCACGTAGACGATCAAGCGTCGCATCCATGTCTTCTAAAGAATAACTAAAGTCAGTAACTTGGTTTTCTAATCGACCACGGCTGATAGATGTTTCACCCGCAAGGTTTACCAGGCCGTCTAGTAAGTCGGCTGGAACTTTAATCATTTCTTGCGGGCCAGCGCGCTTAGCTTGCTGACCTTCCGTTTTTTCTGGAGTTTCTGCTTTAGGGTGTAAAGCTACAACGTTAGTTTGTTCAGCTACTAACTCTTGTTGAGTAGAACTTTGACTGGTAGCCGCCACTTCAACCGTGACTTCTTTGGCCGTTTCACCAACCACAGAAGTATCACTAGATTTAGCCACTACCGCAGTCATAAGCGGCCCTTGAGCCCCTTCTCTTAACCACAGTTGCACACTGTCTATACGTGACATAATTACATCATACTGGGATACTAGCTCTTCAAATAAAGACTCATCACCATGCTCGTTGTTAACCAAACGATTATTTAGTTCGGTTTCCATCTCGTGAGCAAGATCACCAATATCTTTTAATCCAGTAATCCGCGCTCCCCCTTTGAGGGTGTGCAATACACGCTGAATCGCTTCATTATGTTCTGAGTTTTCTGGTTCTCCGCGCCAAGCTTGAATGTGAGTATCTAACTCTTCCATTAGCTCTTCGGCTTCTTCCATGAAAATTTCGACAATTTCTGCGTCTGCATCAAGTGCCATCTGCTCAATCGAAACGGATTCTTCAATTACTTTTTCAGGGGGCGCAACTTCTATTATTGGCATAGGTAAATCTAATGATTCACCAGCAAGATATAACTGAATCGCTGTAATTAATTCTGGTGCAGACTTAATTGACTTGCCTAGTTTTAAATTTTGTACCATATCGCTCAAGCGATCGTGACATATATGCAGCAACTCAAACAATTGATTACTAGCTGACAAGTTACCTAGACTTAAACCTTCGTATAAGTCTTCTAGCTCGTGAGCGAGGTCGCCTATGGCATTAATCTCTGACATGCGGGCACCACCTTTAAAGGTGTGCAGGTCACGCTGAAGTTCAGCTACTTGAAGTAAATTATCGCGGTCATCTTCCCATGCATCTAGAGAAACACTAATTGAATTAACTAATTCTTCAGCTTCTTCAAAAAATATTTCTAGCAACTCAGGATCAACATCTGACTGAAACGATTCTTCAACCGCTTCTACTTCTGCTTCTCCTTCTGGGATGACTAACTTAGCCGAAGATTCGTTAGCTGAATTTCGCTCTATTGCCACTGAAATTTTGGGTTGCACAGGAGTGCCACCTAAACGAGATACCAGATCATTTTCTGGTAACACCGCTTGGCTAGCAGCAACCATATCCATCATATTTAGCAGACCTTCATGGCCTAACTTAATATCTGAAATTAATTCATTATCTGGTAATAGGCCGGCTGATATGACTTTATTATAAGCAATTTTTAACGCGTCACATAACGCTACAATTGGAAGTAAGTCTGCCATCTGAGCGCCTTTTTCTAGCGTCTCAATATCATCTACTACAGTATCCAATATTTGATGATTTGATGTTTCATTTTCCCAGCGCTCTAATAAATTCTCGGCATCTGTTAAAATATCCATGCCTTCAGATAAAAATATCGACAGTACTTGTGGATCAATATTTTTATTAGCACTGGTTCCAAGACTCTGGTGGAATTGAGCGACTAATTGATTACTAATGCGCTGAATATCAGAGGCTAAATCTTGACTGCCAGCAATTGGCGTCATCTGATTATTATTTAACTGCTCCTGACCATCGTCGATTAAGTCTTTACCACGAATAAACAAGTGAACTATTTCTGCGCTGACATCCACATGATAAATACATAAATCTCTAGCAAAATTTTCTAATACTCCTGCAATTTCAGCAATATTTTCAATGTGCGCCATATGCGCACTGCCTTTTAATGTATGCAGGGCACGCTGGAGTTCATCGCTTATTGGGGTCTGATAATCTTCGCTTTGTGAGGTATTAATAAAGCCCTGAATAACGGCTAGATGACTTTCTAGTTCTTGGCTAAATACTTCAAGTAAAGCCGCATCTATTATATTGTCGTCTTCGTTAGAGCTACTCTCAATGACCGCTGATGGTTCTGCTATAGAGCTAAACTCGGCAACCCAAGGACCAACTGGCTCGCCTTTGGATATGGCGTGGGCATATTCTTGAATAGCCAATACATCAACATCACATGCTTTGCGATTTTTAAATGCATCAATCAAAGCCGGAACTTGGGTAATTGTATAATCGACAATATCGATAAAGTTAGTCGAAAACGGAATAGTATGATCAATCATTCTATTGAACATATTTTCAATAGACCATGCGGTCTCGCCTATTTCTTCCGCACTTACCATGCGGCCGCTGCCTTTCAATGTATGAAATGCACGACGAGTATTTGCTAAAGCATCTTCATTTTGCTGATCTGCTCGATAGATCGGCCAAAACTCTTCAATGGTTTCTAATACTTCTTCAGCTTCTTCTAAAAAGATCTCAATAATTTCATCATCGATCAAATCATCTTCATCATCATCTAAGTCTAGTGTGACTTCAGGCAATGGATCTATTGATTGCGGTTCCTGCTGCGATTCATTTTCTGACGATAAATCTAACGCATTATCTAAAGCACTTTCTGCAATTTCTGAATCTTCATCATCTGCAACTTCCATAACAGGCAGTTCAGATATTTCTGAAAGAGAATCTCTTAACTCGTTATTTAGTAATTTAGATTCGATTGTTTCTTGGTCGACTTCTTCAGCTAACGTATCTAGATGCTGCTCTTCGACTTGATTAAATTCAGATTCCTCTGAAACATCTAGTTCTTCAGAGGTTTCTTCTAAGCCAAAATCTACTTCAATTAAATCATCTTCTTCTAATGCTTCAATATCTAATACACCATCTTCTGGCGAAAGATCATAAGACGAGGTGTAAGGTAATATTGCTGCTCTAGCTTTGTTTAATATCGCTTTGTCGGCAAACTGCGAGTTTTCTTCTAAACGCTCTAAGAAATACTCAATACCACTTAATGCTTCAGCTAAAGAATTTAATAAAAAGTCAGCCGGAAACTTTTGAGAATCAACGTGCTTTTGTAATATATTTGAACATGATCTAGCAATGTCAGCCGCTTCGACCTGGGGCACCATTATTAAAGTACCTCTTAAATTCATTAGCAACGCAGCCGCTTCAGCTAATAAAGATATGTCGCTACTTGGAACATATTCGACAATTTTATCTTTAACTTGCTCAACTAATTTAATCGATTCTTTTAGTACTACATGCTGAGCATCATTTAACTGAACACGCTCTGGAGATGAGGCTTCTACACCGCCGTTAAAGCGGTCACTTAAACCTACAAGAGAAGCTTCGACATAAAGTAATGCCCCAGCAATATCCATTAGCTCGGTATTGCCTGCGGTTTTATTATCTTTTACAAAACCACTAATAACATCATATTGGTCTAGGACAACAGTTCTTGGTGTGCCTAAGCCCAGCATTCCCATGGTGTCGCCAATTTGTTTGAAACTAGGTAACAGCTCAGACATTTGAGAAGCATTGGCACCTTTACCTTGAACTAAAACATCTAGCTTTTCTTTCAAGCCAGTTATTTCTTCTATCAAAGCATTTGCGACACTGCTCATGGTACTTTTGTCAGGCCCGCTTAATGCATTACGATCAGCATCTAATTCGGCACTAGTTGGCAATGCATCGTCTAACCCAAATTCTTTTCGGACAGCATCAATTCTTGCTGTACTTGTTTCAGATTTAGCAACATAGAATAATAAATTTTTAAGTAAATCTTCAGGGATTTTATTAAACGAATCTGAACCATTTGTAATTAAACTTTTAAGTTCAGGCTCTAAACGTTTTAAGGATTCTTTGATTCCACTGGTAACTGCAATACCTTTACTGGTAACACCTTCTAGTGCCGCCGTAGCGACGTTCCATAAAGGTTCTGCAGGTGTATCTTTTAATATTTTAGCTAAACGAGCCGCTACTTTTTGTAAGTATTCAGCGTTATGTTGAGTGTCTTTACCTTGCAGTAATCCAAGCAACGCAACTTGATACATTTGACGTAGCTTTCTTGCTAGATCAATAAATTGCTTGTCTGAAAACTGTCTGCGCTGCTGATCATTAATTGGGGCGCTTGGCTTTATATCTGGCTGAAACAATGACGTCTCAGAAAGTAAGCTTTCGCCACGAGCCGCACGCAGATCATTTAGCACTGGTAAAAGTACTACCGGTAAATCTCTATGACCTAGCTTGATGTGATCTAAATAATTAGGCAATTGCAAAATAGCCTGCATAAGCACCTGACGTGCTTCTGCTGCGTCGCTGACAGAATCGTCTAGCATAGCTTTGGCTACACCTTCCATTTCTTCAGCAAGCATGGCTGCGCCGTAGAACTCTACCATTTGTAGTGTTCCACTAACCTGATGTAAATAAGTCAAACAGAATTTCATCCGCGCCGTATCGTCTGGAGACTCTACATAAGCCTCTAGCTCGTACTGCGCCTGTTTTAAGACTTCTTCAATTTCGCCTTTAACCCAATCAAGGGCTACAAAATCATGGCGACCGCCCATAGTGGCTCCGCTATCCAATTGTTCTAATTTTTGTTATGCACGCTTCTTAAACGCCGTTATGGACTCGCCTTTAATTGATTCTAATTGCTCATGTTTCCAATCCACAATTTCACCCATACCAATTAAAAGCAATCCTCCAGGAGCCAACCGTTCCACTAAGTGGTTCAGTATTTCCTGTCGACGCGAGCGGCGAAAATATATCAATACATTCTGACAATAAATAATGTGCCGTGGTGTTTTAGCCACTTTATCTAATTGCAAAATGTTTACCTGCGCAAAGCAGGTTTTTTTCTTTAACTTCTGCGTGATCTTATAACAACCATTTGGCTCTTGTTGAAAGTAGTGCTTCACATAATGCTCAGTCACGGCTTCCAATCGACGCTGGTTGTACTGTGCTTTTCTAGCCTTACTTAATACCGGAACACTTATATCCGTGCCCGTTACCAAGAAGCTAGAATCGTTATCAGATGTTTGCAAAATTTCATTTGCGAGCATCGCCAAACTATAAACCTCTTCACCGCTAGAACATCCAACACTCCAGATATCCAGTGGGTTTTTTTTCGTATATTCGGTTTGATGACTGGCTATATATCTGGCCACATAATCAAACGCTTCTGGATCACGAAAAAAACGTGTTTCTTGTACAGTTAAACTATCAACCAAGTTTGACCATTCAATATTCCCCATAGGGCCATGAACAATTTGCTCGTAATATTCTTGATAGTTTACCACTCCAATTTCACGCATACGCTGCATTAAGCTGGATTGTAAAAAAGATTTGCGATGATTAGCTACAAAAATACCCGTACGTGCTTCAAGCAAATCTCTCCAAAGAGAGAATTGCTGATCACTCATGTCAGGTAAGGTCTTTAAAGACCAACTATGAGCCTGCACGTCAATCACAAACTAACCTTACTAAACGTTTGATTCAGGTAGCTTAAAGCCAGCTACAGATTCACGTAGCTTAGTCGCCATTTCTGCTAGGTTACCGATCGACTTAGCCGTTGCGGTTGTACCAGCAGATGTCTGCGATGTGATCTCTTGGATTACGTTCATCGTATTTGATATGTGACCCGCAGATGATGCTTGCTGACGAGCAGCGTTTGAGATGTTTTGAATCAAGTCTGCAAGGTTTTTAGATACGGTTTCGATTTCTTCAAGAGCAACACCCGCATCCTGCGCTAGGCGTGCACCACGTACCACCTCGGCCGTTGTATGTTCCATCGATATTACCGCTTCGTTAGTATCATTCTGAATCGTTTTAACCAGAGCTTCAATCTGCTTGGTTGCTGCTGCTGAACGCTCAGCTAGACGCTGCACTTCATCCGCAACTACCGCGAAACCTCGACCTGCATCACCAGCCATAGAGGCCTGTATTGCAGCGTTTAGAGATAGAATGTTAGTTTGATCTGCGATGTCGTTGATCAAGGAAATGATATCCCCGATTTCTTGTGACGATTCACCTAGACGCTTGATACGTTTTGATGTTTCTTGAATCTGCTCACGAATGTTATCCATGCCGTTAATGGTTGCCTGTACAACTTCGGCACCCTTGTTGGCGATGGTTACAGATCGCTCTGCCACCGAGGTAGATTCTGATGCGTTTGACGATACTTGGTCAATGGAAACGGCCATTTCGTTAATCGCAGCCGATGCTCCGGCAATCTCCTGGGCTTGGTGTTCTGCAGCGTCTGCAAGGTGCATCGCTGTAGACTGTGTTTCTTGTGCAGCCGATGCAACTTGCACCGCTGTTTCGTTAATTGCCGTTACTAGCGCACGCATTTGGTCGATCGCGAAGTTAATGGAGTCAGCAATCGCACCCGTAAAGTCCTCGGTTACTGTTGCTTGTGTAGTTAAGTCACCATCCGCTAGGTCAGCCAGTTCATCAAGTAAACGAAGGATCGCCATTTGGTTGGCTTCGTTTTTAGTTTCTTCTTCTCTAAGAGTGTGCTGCGTGTCTTGGTAAGATACATAACCAACACCACCTAGCATAATAAGACCGATAACCGCCAATAAGTAACCAGCTGTTTGCAGTAAAGTCCAAGAACTAGCTCGGGCTTCGTGAAGCTCAGTTAAAGTAGAGGTTTGTTCAAGCAATGTTTGCGACAGGTTAAATATATTGTTAGCTGACTCACGTACTTGGAAAAGCTCTGGAGATGTTTCTAAAATCTCGTCTACCGAACCGGCTACGAATTCGAACAATTCTGATATTTCGGCTAACGAGTCAATCGCTTCTTCATCAGCTACAGGCTCAATACCCATGGCCACGTTGCCTTCGATCATGCCGCTAAGTACGCGACCAAATAAGTTAGCATCACGACCAAAGCTATCGGCTGCCATTACCGCATCGTCACCACCAGATAATACTTTGTTAACCGAGCGTACAATACGCTCTGCTAACCACGACTGACGCTGAGCTACCGCAACCTGTTCGGCTGGGGCATCGTTATCTAGCAAGATTTCTACAACTTCGTCGTATTCAACCTGCAATTGCGGGATAGTTTCAGAAAGTGTTGCTGCTACTTCGTGTAGCGATAGAACCGTATCTTGGGTTTCTAATATTCTATCGGCTGACCCACGCACATCGCCCCAAAGGGCTTGTAGCTCGGCAATACCATCTACTGGGCTGGCTGGTAAGCCAGTGCTTTTATTACCAATTGAGATATAGCCCCAACGCGTTTCAAAGTTTGTACGTGCAGATCGAAGCAAACGGAAGGCTTCTTCTTTACCCGCAGCAGCTTCCACGGCGTTTTTTGCCACCTGCTGGGAGAGCACACGGAGTTCACCTGCGTTAGAGATGTATTCTGCGTCTTGGTCAGTTTTATACTGTACGAATACAGTAATACCTAAGAATGCCAGTATGAACACAACAAACGCGACTATAAAGCCTAAGCGCGCGGTGTTATTTAAGAGTATCGACAGGATTGCACTGTCTGGGTTTGCTTTCATGGTGTTGATTTCTCCGCAACCGTAACTTTCTATAATTATTATAAATTCTTAACTTTCTACGATATGTAAAAAGCGCAAAACTATACGGCAATATCCATATAGTGTTGATCTTCAACTAGGGCATCAAAACTGAAAACCGGCCAATTCTCTCCATCACGGGCATAACTGCCAGTAATGAAAGGCTTAGCTGTTTCAGGAATATCCATATTTGAGGACGCATTTTTCGACTCGACTGAAAAATACTGCATACCAAGTACCGCATCTACAACCAAGCCATTTAAAACGTCCCCTTTTTCGATAATAAGGGTTCGCCTTGCTCTCTGCGATGTCATTCGACCACCTAAAAAGGCGGCTAAATCCATCACAGGGATCAAGCGGCCACGAACATTAGCCACTCCCTGCACCCAATGTTTTACCCCTGGAACTGGGGTTAACTTGGGCGCAGTCAAAATTTCACTTACATCTGACATAGGCGCTACATAACGCTTACCTGCCAGAACAAAGCCTACTCCACGCCAGTACTCAACCGCTTCAATTTGCGATGGCAAATCGGCCGCATGAGCGCGACAGCGGTTGGCAATATTATGTAGAAGCTCAAAAGGCGCCATATATAACCTAACTACTCGCCAGCAATAACTGTGTTAATGGTTTCAGCTAACTGATCTTCGGTCACTGGTTTAACCAAATAACCTCTGGCACCTTGACGCTGACCCCAGACCTTATCTGTCTCTTGGTCTTTGGTAGTAACAATAATCACTGGGATATGAGCTGTTTTTTCGTCTTTTGTTAATTGACGGGTCGCCTGGAAACCATTTAAGCCCGGCATAACAATATCCATAAGCACTACATCTGGTAGCTCTTCACGAGCCAATGCAACACCATCTGCACCATTTTCAGCGGTTAAAACATCAAAACCCTTTGCTTCAAGCATAGATTTCAACGTAAACGTTTCGGTTGGTGAGTCGTCAACAATTAACACTAACGCCATAAATTCCTCAATTCTCTATATTCTATCTATATAAGCTATGCCGACCTACTTAACGTGGTCGCGGATAGCTCCTAATAATTCGTCTTTACTAAATGGCTTGGTAAGGTACTGGTCCGAACCAACAATGCGGCCTTTGGCCTTATCGAATAATCCGTCTTTGCTAGAAAGCATGACAACGGGAGTATTCTTAAAATTAGAGTTATTTTTAATCAGTGCGCAGGTTTGATAACCATCTAAACGAGGCATCATTATATCTACAAAAATGATCTCAGGGTGATTGTCTGCAATCTTTGCTAACGCATCAAAGCCATCAGTGGCTGTAATTACGTTGCACCCTACTTTTTTAAGTAATGTCTCTGCGGTACGGCGAATGGTTTTACTATCGTCGATCACCATTACTTTAATATTTTCGAAATTATCCGCCATAAATCAGCCTGCTGCCGGTCGTTTGTTCGTTCTTGTTATTTGTGTATACCACGTAGCAGTACTTTGTAACACACTCGGGGCATCCATTCTAGGGCCACTTTAACACACTATTGTCTAAGTCATTTATCGTTTTTAGTTATTTTGTAGGTACAATGCAATCAGTTTTTTACATTCAGGTGAATATTTATGTCTATTAAGTTAGGTATTGTGATGGATCCAATTGAGGACATCGCCTTCAAAAAAGATACATCAATTGCATTACTGGACGCCGCTCAGCGCAAGGGTTGGGAGCTTTTTTACATGGAGCAAGCCGACCTAGCCTTAGAGCAAGGCCGTGCAATGGCAAGCATGACAAGGCTAACGGTAAAAATGGACCCTGATAATTGGTTTGAAAAAGGTGAAACAGAATACCTACCCCTATCAACATTAAATGTCGTATTAATGCGTACAGACCCTCCATTTGATAACGAATATATTTACAGTACCTACATTCTTGAGCGCGCTGAAAACGAAGGAACCTTGATCGTCAACAAACCCCAAAGTTTACGGGACTGTAATGAAAAAGTTTTTGCCACTGCTTTCCCAGAATGCTGCCCTGAAGTACTTGTAACTAAAGATGCCATCCGCCTGAAAGAATTTCACAAGACCCATCAAGATGTAATCTTTAAGCCACTAGACGGCATGGGTGGCTCTTCTATTTTTCGGCTGAAACATGATGATCCCAATGTAAGTGTCATTATTGAAACACTGACAAAATACGGTAAAGAAACCATCATGGCGCAAAAATACATCCCTGAGATCAAGCAGGGTGACAAGCGCATATTGATGATTGACGGAGAACCCGTTTCTCATGCCCTAGCGCGTATCCCCCAAAAAGGCGAAACTAGAGGAAATATTGCCGCTGGCGGTACAGGTGTGACTCAAGCTTTAACCGAGCGAGATTATTGGATCGCCAAACAAATTGGGCCCACTTTAAAAGAAAAAGGACTTATTTTTGTAGGACTGGATGTGATTGGTGATTATTTAACCGAAATCAATGTGACCAGTCCAACCTGTGTACGAGAAATTAGTCGCGACAGTAAGCAAGATATTGCCATGATGTTAATGGATGCCGTTGAGAAACGACTTAACACATAGAGTCAGTAATTAACTCTGAAAGTCAGGTCGCACTCACTATTGCCAGCCAATATTTGTGCGACCCGGCGCAACCCTAGATAAAACATTGGTATTTCTTCAGATTCACGTGGTCAACGCCTGTCGCAACTGGCAAAATAGCTCAATCTATTTGGAAACACACCATGAGCCAAGCAATCGCCGTTAGCGATTATGATCGTTTTAGTTTCGCCATATTCATGGCTGCAATTCTCCATTTATTAATTATTTTTGGTATTGGCTTTGGCCTTCCTGACAAACAGTCAAGCGCAACCACACTAGATGTAACTCTTGCCCAAAGCTATCAAGATAAAGCTCCAGATAAAGCCGACTTTTTAGCTCAAGCCAATCAACAAGGTAGCGGTACTCTTAAAGAGCGGGCTGAAATGACCACTACCGAAATCGCCGACTACGCCGCCGAAGAAATTCGTAAAACCCAACGCCTACAGCAAGTAGCTAGCGCCCCCCAGCCTAATCAGCAAAATTACCGTGCAATAACTAGCTTGTATGGCAATTTCAGCGTCGAGAGCTATCGCTTAGAACAAGACCTTAAGGCATTTGACTTACCCGAAGGGCAAACTAAAAGTCTGTTAGAACGCAGCCTTGAAATTGCTAGCTTAGAAGCCAAGCTAGATCGTCAACGTCAAACACTGACTAAAGAGCCTAGAACTCGGCGGCTTACCGCCACGTCTACCCGTCGCAGTTCAGACGCTTTGTATATGAACCAATGGCTACGCAAGATCGAAAGTATTGGCAATACCAACTATCCTATAGAAGCTAGGCAGCAAAATATTAATGGCAAATTACGCCTGCTAGTTGCAGTCAAAGCTGACGGCACTATTGATCAATTAAAAGTATTAGAATCTTCAGGACACAAGGTACTCGACGATGCCGCTAAAAACATTGTACGCCTAGCTTCACCGTTTGCGCCTTTTTCGGAAGAAATGAGGAGAGACACAGAAGTACTAGAAATTATTCGTACCTGGCAATTTGGTAAAAATCTTTTTTCAACTGATAGTTAAGATATGGAATCGATAGATAATTTAAAGCATCATTTTTTGCTGGCAATGCCGCAAATGAACGACCAATATTTTGGCCAAAGTGTTTGCTATATTTGCGACCACACAGAGCATGGCTCAATGGGACTGGTCATTAACAAGCCTACCAATGTTAGCCTCGTCGATATCTTTCATGAACTTGCTATCAACGTATCAAGCGACAGCATGAAAAATAGCTTGGCCGTTATGCAAGGGGGCCCAGTAAGTCTTGAACATGGATTTGTATTGTATAACGGTGCCTCGAATAACGTTGAAAACACCGAGATAGCCCAAGGTGTTAGGCTTAGTACCTCAAAAGAAATATTAGTTAATATTGCCCAAGGCACTGGGCCGGACAATGCATTAATATGCTTAGGTTATGCAGGCTGGGAAGCAGGACAGTTAGAAGCCGAAATTACAGACAATGCATGGCTTACGGTTGAAGCAGATGACACCCTTCTATTCCATACCCCCGCTGAAGACATTGCCAAGCAAGCTGCCAGTAAATTAGGGGTAGACTTAAGTTTACTGTCTACGCTGTCAGGGCACGCTTAATTAAGGATTAATGTGGAAGTAAACGTCACAAATAAAATTCAAACCGTAATGGGTTTTGATTATGGAAAAAAACGTACTGGCTTAGCGGTTGGCCAGCGCATGTTAGAAAATGCCAATGGCATTGGTTT
>JAWUVO010000134.1:0-7613 GCA_034112325.1 Bermanella sp.
AGATACCTTTTATAATGATGCTAATTCTGTATTTAAAGTGGGTAGTATCAATACGACCGGAAAGATAGCGGACATTGATGTTAACAGCTGGACAAACTATGGATTTATTGGGGCCTCTAATTTAGATATAGATGCAAAATCCATAAATAATGAGGGTGATAAAGCGTTGGTATTAGCTTATGAACACCTTGATATGAAAACCACTGGAGGCGATCTTAATAATAAAGGCGGTGTTTTATACAGTTTTAGTGGTGCTAATTTCGATGTATCTGGCACATTATTGAATGAATCTTCGTATGTTGAAGCTGTAAACGAACTATTCATACGTGCCAAAAATTTGATTAATAAAAAAGAAGTGTTAAGTACGGTAACTACAACTAACTATTATAGCAAGACCAAAGAATTACCTATGCCTGCAGGAAACGAAGATTTGGCTTATCTGTCAAATACACTGAAGTATATAGAAATAATAGAAACACCATTTATCACAAAAAATAGTGCTGATAGTTATATAGTTTCTGGCTCACACATGTCATTAATAATGGCTGATAATATTGAAAACGAATATTCAACAATCAGTTCTGGCGGTGACTTATACATTGAAGCCGATTCGTTAATTAATACTAGTATAGTAATGAAGGAGAAGTTTACTGAAACCGGATCATCGATATTAAAATGGAAATCGTGGGATTGTGATAATAGCTACTTAGGGCACTGCGACCATCATGGATGGTATAACCATCAGGCTCCTCGAAAAAGACATATAAGAGTTTATGGTGGTGAAATTAAAGTTGATGAAAGAGCATCTGTCACAGCGAACGGAGTTGTTAATGGGAATCTTAGAGGTAAGGTTGTAAATAAAATAGGAGTCGTTGTTAAAAACAGACAAGGCGAAAATAAAAACGCAAAAGATCCGTCGGGACAATTATCCGAAACTGGTTCTCCTGGTCTGGAAGATACCGATTTAACATCAAAATTATCGGTAGATTTATCAAACCAAACTTTAGACGAGCTATCAAATGGCGCGTTATTCTCACAAACTAACAACAGTGATTATAATTATCTAATCGAAACCAACCCTAACTTCACAGAATATGAAAACTTTATTTCCTCTGACTATATGTTAGAAAAAATGGGTGTGGACATTAATGAGAGCCGCAATGTTCGATTAGGCGATGGTTACTTCGAACAAGACCTTGTACGAGACCAAATTTTAGATTTAACCGGTATGCAATTTCTAGACGACAACCAAGCTATCCAAGACCAATACTTACACTTAATGAATAACGGTATTGATGCCAAAGACGATTTCAAATTATCCTTTGGCGTCGCCTTAACTGCCGAGCAAAATCAAAACCTAAGTAAACCCATCGTATGGATGGTAGCGCAGGAGTTTGAAACCGAAAACGGTATGCAATCAGTACTTGTGCCTAAAGTATATTTTACTAACTCAATGGCTATGTTATTACGCGAAGACGGAGCACTCATTGGCGGTGATTCGATAGACCTAAAAGTACAGCACACAATCGCTAATAGCGGTACTATAAAAGCCAATCAAAAATTAGCATTATCTGCTAAAAATATTATAAGCAGCGGAACGCTTAAATCGGTTGAAAAAATTAATCTAGTCGCTCAGCAAGACATTATCAACAATAGCGGATTGATCGACGGAGCCAACGTATTTTTAAATGCTGGTCGCGATTTTACCAATGAAACCAAAGTTGAAGTTTTAACTCATGGAAATGGCAAAGACTACAGAGCTAAGCAATCTATTGTAGGTAATACGGCCACCATTAATGCAAGTAACCTAAGTATTCTAGCAGGTAACAACATAAATTTTATTGCTAGCCAATTACAGGTTAAAGAAGACCTTGTTATGCAAGCGGCTAACAACATAAAAATTAATACCGCAAAAATTATAGAACAAGCCATAAACGGCAACTACTACAGCGTATCATCGACCGAGCATATGGTAACAAAAATTGGTGCAGGTACGGTCCTAATAAAAGCTGGCGAAACATTTACGGCTGAAGGTGCTATTTTAAAATCGAATGGTGACCTTTCAGTTAATGCAAAAGCCATTAATCTACTGGCTGTAAAAAATAAGCAAGACAAAGACATTTTCAATAACTATGGTGGTGGCAACACCGAACACATCCAGTCGCATAGCGAACAAGTATTAGGCACTCAACTTAACTCAATAGGTGTGTTACGTTTAAATGCAGACAGCAACATTACTTCAAAAGGGTCACAGCTAACTGGAGCCGCAGGCATTGCTCTAAACGCAGGTGAAAATATAGTATTAGCCACAGAGCAAGCATTTAACTCTAGCCGAATCGATACCACATCTAAAAAGTCAGGCTTCGGCGGAAGCACACGCATCTCAACCACCACCATTGACGAATCGCTAGCCCACACCGGTACATCATTAAATTCTGACGCCAATATAATTATGACATCGGGAAGCAATATCCGCTTAATTGGCAGCAATGTATACGCTGGGCAATACATAGGCATAGATACCGCAGGTAGCTTACTTGTTGCTGCGGCCGTGGATGAAAGTTTTAATCAGTACAGCAGAATCAAGGAAAAAACATTTACTGGAAGCTCACAAAATACAGGCTCTAACATACAGCAAGCCGTTGCCAGTAACCTAAATGCTAACGGCACCATGAACATAAACATTGGTGGTAATGTGTCCATAGTCGGCTCAAACTTGACCGCCGTAGACACACTGACCATAGGCGAACAAATCATTGCTAAAAGTGAAAGCGGACAAGCGGTTAAAAATAATGGCGGACAATTTGTAAACAACGACGGCGAACAAGTGGGTAACGTCACCGTGACAACGCAAGAACTCACAAATGAAACTTGGAATGAAACATCATCAGGCTTGAGGGGGGTATTAAAAGACTTAGCTAGTGGCTTAACCTTAATGGTCAGCACCATGACCGCTGGCGCACTAGACGCTGAAATAGAAGTGGGCCGCAGCACTAGCGACCTAAACTCTGAAACCACTCAGAAAGCCTCCACGGTACAAGCCATCAATCTAGGCATCGACATAAAAGGTAACGTAGCCATAATAGGCTCAGATATTAACGTACTGAACCAAGCCAGCGTTAATGCAAACAGCCTAACCCTAGACGGGGCGAAAGAACAAAGCCACAGCCAACACTCAGAAACTGTATCCACCGTTTCAGCTGGTGGTCCAAGCCTTGGCGAAAGCGAAGTCACCGTAGCCAGCTTAAGCAGTACCGACCGCACAGAAAGGACTACCATCGCCAGCACAACTTGGAAAGGCTCAACTCTTAATGCTGGTAGCCTAAGCGTCAATGCAGTTGAAAACGTTAACATAGTCAGCAGCGACGTAAACGTAACGGGTGAAGCACATATAGCCGCCAACGACATCATCATAAGTGGTCGCCAGGACACCAACACTAATGCAAGTGAATCAGAAAAAGTGATAGAAACCGTGAGTCTTGGAGTAAAAAATGCTTATGCCGACACCTACCTCGCAATCGACGCACTTAACAGCGCTAAAAACGCCGTCCGTGATACCAAACAAGCCTACGATGATGCAAAACAAAAAATTGCCAACGGAAAAATGCCCGCCAGCCAACTAAAATACTTTGAAGTAAACATGGCAGCGGCTACTGCTAATGTGGCAAATGCATCCATTGCAGTGGCGTCAGCAGGCGCCACTGCTTTTGCATCAACGGGTACGGCTGGTTTTTATGCAACCGGCAGCGCAAGTATTGAAACCAATAAATCTTCTAGTACCACAACCGATAAAACATGGAATGGCTCTAACGTTAATATTGGTGGCAGCGCCAACATCACGGCCGATAATGAGATCAAAATAAAAGGCTCAGGTTTTAGTGTGGCAGAGCATCTTCAGCTTGATGCCAAAGTCATAAACCTATTAGCTGGCGACAACAGCTCAACGTCATCAAGCGAGAGCAGCTCACATACAGAAAGTGCCAGTGTTTCAATTAAAGCACCAGAGACAGGTGGTACTTCATTCAGCGGCAACCTAAATGCAAGCGAAACTAAAAGCAAAAGTGAATCAAACTACTACACCAACAGCCAAATTGTAGCGGGGACCCTAAGCAGCGACAGCAAAAACCTAACGCTAAGCGGCGCCAATGTAGACGCAGGTGCGATCGACATCACCACAGAAAACTTATTAGTAGAAAGCCTGCAAAACACCGCCACATCAAACAGCGAAACCGTAGGCATTAATGCCGGATTTGGAAAAGATGGGCTAAGCAGCGCAGGAATCAATCAACAAGAAAGCAACACCAGCTCGGCTTGGGTAGACCAGCAATCAGGAATCACCGGCGGCAACGTCAACATCATAGCCAAGCACACCAGTCTAAAAGGCGGCGTGATTGCAGCTTATGAACAGCAAGTGGGCAATGACGTGCAGGGATGCACTAATGCCGTGGGTGCCGGATGCACAGGAGCGGCTAACGTCAACTTAAACTTCGCAACCGACACCCTGTCAGTAGAAAACATTCAAGACCACGACACCTCAAGCGACAAAGGCATTAGCTTAAGTCACAGCTTTGATGGCACCAACGCTCATGAAAAAAACAATCCACCTAAAGTTAGCAGTGACAAAATGAGCACCGCCAGCACAACCATTGGTGGAAACTATAGTGGCCATGACACACGCCAAACCACTAGCGCAACACTAGGTAATGGCAATGTGAAGGTTGGCGGAAAAGACATTGCTGATACCAACATCGAAGTAAACCGCGACATAGAAAATGCACAAGAAATTACTCAAGACCATCAGCTAGGTGGACTTGATGCCAGTGTGACAGTAGATCATAGGTTAGTTAGTGAAGAAGGGCGCCAGGACATTGCCAACGACTTTGAAGACACCGCCGAGCTAGCTAAAGACGTTGGGAAAATTGTAGCGGATGGGGCCGACTATGTTTATGACGAAATTCAAACCATAGGTAATAACCTTCCAGAGGAATACCAAGCTCGCCTAGGTGATACAGGTGAAGAGCTCATTGACGAGTTAATTCAGCAAGATTGGTCAGATGAACAGATTGCGGGTGTATTGGAGAACCCTAAGGTACAGGACGGATTAGCTGCAATGGAGCAGTCGAGTTCTGATCTAGAAGAAGGAACAAATAATGAGCAAAAATTAGCACTTAATGAGACTGTTATATTTACTACAGAAATTGACGGGGTATTAGTTTTAGAGCCAGTAGTTGTGTCATCCTCAGATGGTGTGGGTGAAGAACCTTCAGCTCTTGAAACAGGGGTTGCAGGGCTAGGTAAAGTTAAGCAAGAAATAGATACAATAAGAAATGAAAACTCTGAACTGGCAACGGGATTAGAAATTGCAGTAGGGGTAGCAACAGGAGGTCCCTTAAAAGAAGGGATCGGTCAGGTTGCAAATGTAGTTTTAGAAAATATTTATGGCAGTGAAGTAATTGATAATGTGATGACTGACGTTGTTAATCGAATCGGTGGGGCCGTTACAGGGGATAGTAAGGAAGCCTTTGAGCAGGTTGCTAATATAAATAAGGAGTTTCCGGATGATAGCGCGTCTGTAGGATATAGTCTAAATGATATTCGTGACGGTGCTGATTTTGCATTAGGTACGATACTTGGGATTGGTGGTAGTAAAGGTGGTAGCACTTCGGTTGGGGTTGATGGAAAGTCTGATAGCTCAGGAAGTAATAATAAAGCACAGGAAAGTTCGGCTAATAGACTTGAGGTAGGAAAAATAGAACCATTTGGAGAATCAAAGAAAACAACAGGTGATGGAAGCGTTGATCGTGAACATAACCCTCCTAAACAAGCGTTACAGGAGAGGGCTAAGCAAATAAAAAAGGAAGAGCTAAGTGCTGCAGAAAAAAGAAGGATTAACAATAATTCTGATACTATTACCTTACCTAGGGACGTTCATCAGAGCGCAACAAGTTCTAAAGGCTATAACTCTAATAAAGCAAAATCAGATGCATCAGACTTGCAGTCAGCTACAAAAAAATACTCTGATGAGCATATTGAAAACTCTAAGAATACGGAGTTTTCAAGTAAAATTAAAACTAGCTGTGAATCTATGAACTGCAAGACTAATAAACAGTATGATGAATTTTTAGAGCAGCAATTGGACCGAAATAAACAATGAAGATTGAAGAAGCAATTCATAATTTATATAGTAACGTAAGCGCCAGTGAAATCTGTCGGGATTACTTTCGAGGCTGTGGTGTTAACATAGATAAAGCTTTGAGTGTAAGTGATGATTACGACGATGCTGGAATATATAAAAGTGAGGGTGAGTTATATATAGAAAATATTGACGAGGGGTTCTGCTTTCTTTTTAAAACAGAGAATCATCTTATTAAGTCAAAACAGAGTCTTCCCATAACAGAGGGTGATTGGTACTTTACCAAAATATTTCTATACTCAGAAGGAAAGGATGATTACAGAGAATTCCTTGGTGTTATGCCCTACGGAATACTGTGGATAGATACTGTTCAGGAAATAATTAATAAAGTAGGAAGAGTGCCAGATTTTATTAATGAGTATGTACATAAATGGGATGATTTGGATGGGATTAGCCTTTCATTGAGTTCAATTAAAGATAATCAAACTAAGATAATTATTATTGGTAAGTCGAGTTATAGAGACACTCACGACAAATCATTCGTACCAAGTTAAGTTAAAGTCAAGCTCCCCCTAAAGGACCTTAAAATCTTTTTGAGAAAAGAACAAAAAGCATCAAATCTAAAAGCCAGTGTTTGTTCAAAGCATTGGCTTTTTGTCGTTCTGTTTTTAGTTAATTCAATAGCCGTCGCTAATTTTTCGACCGACAACGAAATACAGGTAAAAGGTGCAGAAGGTAGCGAAAATGAATTACAGCAACTAAGCGATGCATTAAGCAAAGAAGAAGGTCTAGCTGAAAATACAGACGTTAACTTATATGACGGATCACAAACCCCCGATGATACGCTAGTAGAAAGTGCTAATGACTTTAACAAAGAAATCGCCAAAGCAGGCTACCACGAAAATGGTGAACAAGGTGGCAACGATGTTTATCTAAATATTGATAAAACCGACATGACCGACAGCAGTGATGTGGTTAAATCGTTAGTGCACGAACAAGAACGCCATAGCCAAGCTCAAAACAACTCAAGTCTAAGCGACACAGACCAAACCACATTAGCAACCAACCGTGGTAATCAAGCACAAGATACGTTTAATGCTTACAGTGATCTAGCGGGTATTGATACTAAGAGCACTACAGCTACACAGAAGGACTGGAACACTACAAATCGCAGCTCACAAAATGTAGTTGATGCCACTGAGCAAATGCGGGACAGGGTTAAATCTGAAGAGGTTAAGCCGAATTTAGGGGGTGTTGTTTTAGGTGTAATAGCCTTAATAGCAAGTGATATACCAACTGCCAATTCACCAGATGAAGAGGGTATAAAAGAAGGTACGCCACAATCTAAATCTATTGTCCCTATGGACGTAGGGCTTGAATTACTAAAAGAGAATACGCCGGAATCAATGCATAATATTATTGATGGTGCGGCGATGATTGTTAGCCCAGTAAAGTCTGTTAAGCAGATAGTTGATGGAAT
>JAWUVO010000135.1:0-11535 GCA_034112325.1 Bermanella sp.
CAAGGTTAAAAAATTTTATTGGCATATTTAAACCAAGTAATTCGAAAGAAACTATATTCCTTATAGATCTATCGGATTTGGTGGGTAAATTGTTTCATTCTATCAAGTAACAAACTAATACTTTTTTATTAGTCATATGAAAACTTTTAGCAGTGTTTTTTATTTTTTTTAGAACGAGTGTCTTCATTAATTCTATTGATTATTCTTTAATGCATAAATAAGGCCAAAAAATAAATTGCTCAGCTAAGTCGATGTATTTCAATCAAATAAAAAATTTAATGATAATCAAAGTATAAGTTGGCCACTAATGACCAATAATGGCGCTTTAGGTGGATATGAATTTTATTGATTTTGCTTCTATATGGGTGTGCACTAGAAATAATAATAAATATAAATCTATTACCCTAAGGAGGGCCCATGAAACGAGTGGGAATTTCCGCTATAAGCATATTTGTACTTTTAACTGCGTCATTATCTGCTTTTGCAGAATGGGGTTTAAATCTTCCTATGGGCGTCACCCGAATCAGCCAAGAAGTTCACGGACTTCACATGACTGTGTTCTATGTGTGCGTGGCCATTGCAGTCGTGGTATTTGGGGTAATGCTTTACAGTATTATCTATCATCGGAAAAGTCGCGGTGCAAAGGCCGCTAACTTCCATGAAAGTACCACTGTTGAAATAATTTGGACTATTATCCCACTCATTATTTTAGTCGGCATGGCGGTACCCGCTACCAGTACATTAATTGATATGTACGACAATACTGAGGCCGAAATAGATATACAGATAACTGGTTACCAGTGGAAGTGGCGCTATACTTATCTTGAAGAAGAAGTCGATTTCTTTTCTAACCTTACTACCCCTCAAGACGAAATAAATAACCTCGCCGAGAAAAACGAAAATTATTTATTAGAAGTGGATAACCCAATGGTTATTCCCGTAGATACCAAAGTGCGTTTTTTAATGACGGCTGACGATGTTATTCACTCTTGGTGGGTTCCAGAATTGTCTGTGAAAAAAGACACTATTCCAGGTTTTATAAATGAAGCGTGGACCAAGGTAGACAAGGTAGGTATTTACCGCGGTCAATGTACCGAGCTTTGTGGTGTTGGTCATGGCTTTATGCCGATCGTAGTAAAAGTAGTTGAAAAAGAAGAGTACCAAGCCTGGATATCAGAGCAGGCAACTCTTCAAGCGGCGGCTAGAGAAGTTAAAGAGATGAGCTTTGATGAGTTAATGGTTCAAGGTAAAAAAGTTTACGAGGCTAACTGTGCTGCTTGTCATAAGTCTGATGGCTCAGGTATGCCACCAGTTTTTCCTGCGCTTAAAGACAGCGCTATTGCACTGGGCGATATTGCAGATCATATCGACATTGTACTAAACGGGAAAAAAGGTAGCGCCATGGCCGCCTTTGGAGGTCAGTTAAGTGTCAGTGATGTTGCAGCCGTTGTGACTTACGAGCGTAATGCTTGGGATAATAACGTGGGCGATAAAGTAACACCTGCTGAAATTAAATTAATTAAAGACAATAGCAAATAGGGGCGCACCGTTATGTCAAATGAACATCACCACGGCCCAGATAAAGGGATAATGCGTTGGGTGTACACCACCAACCATAAAGATATTGGCACCATGTATTTGCTGTTAGCGTTAGTTGCATTACTGGTGGGCGGGACAATGGCTTTTGTAATTAGAGCTGAACTTTTTCAGCCCGGATTACAGTTAGTTGATCCTAACTTTTTTAATCAAATGACCACAATGCATGGCTTGATTATGGTATTTGGAGCCATTATGCCAGCCTTTGTAGGCTTAGCTAACTGGTTAATTCCAATGATGATTGGTGCGCCAGATATGGCATTACCAAGGGTTAATAACTGGTCATTTTGGTTGTTGCCATTTGCATTTGGTATGTTGTTTGGGACCTTGTTTATGGATGGTGGCGGCCCTAATTTTGGCTGGACATTCTATGCACCACTTTCAACTACCTATGCTCCACCTAGTGTAACCTTCTTCATATTTGCGATTCATATAATGGGCATCAGTTCAATTATGGGTGCCGTTAATGTGATCGTAACCATTGTGAATATGCGTGCACCAGGTATGGACTATATGAAAATGCCATTATTCGTGTGGACATGGTTAATTACTGCATTTTTATTGATAGCTGTAATGCCGGTACTAGCGGGTGTGGTCACCATGATGTTAATGGATATTCACTTTGGAACGTCCTTCTTTAACGCAGCAGGTGGCGGCGACCCAGTTATGTTCCAGCATATATTTTGGTTCTTTGGTCACCCTGAAGTGTACATTATGATCTTGCCTGCATTTGGCATTGTCTCTCACATAATATCTACCTTTAGCCGTAAGCCTTTGTTTGGTTACACCTCTATGGTGTGGGCGACATCGTCTATAGCGGTTTTAAGTTTTATTGTTTGGGCGCATCACATGTTTACCGTAGGTATGCCATTGGTAGGTGAGCTATTTTTCATGTACACCACGATGTTGATTGCGGTGCCAACCGGTGTAAAAGTATTTAACTGGGTAACGACCATGTTTAAGGGTTCAATGACATTTGAAACGCCAATGCTGTTTGCCATTGCGTTTGTTGTATTGTTCACCATAGGTGGTTTGTCAGGAATAATGCTGGCCATTGCACCTGCTGATTTCCAATACCACGATACTTATTTTGTAGTTGCGCATTTTCATTATGTATTAGTACCTGGTGCACTCTTTAGTATTTTAGCCGCCGTTTATTATTGGCTACCAAAGTGGTGTGGTCGTATGTACGACGAGTCTTTAGGCAAGTGGCATTTTTGGATGAGTTTCATCGGCGTTAATATAACCTTCTTCCCTATGCACTTTGTCGGCCTAGCGGGTATGCCACGTCGAATCCCAGACTATGCACTTCAGTTTGCAGAATTTAATGCCGTGGTTTCAATAGGGGCGTTTATATTCGGCTTAAGTCAGCTGATTTTTGTATATAACCTTTATAAAACGGTTATCAAAAAACAAGGTATACAGGCAACTGACAAAGTATGGGATCAGCCAGAAGGCCTTGAGTGGGAAATACCTAGCCCAGCTCCGTATCATACGTTTACAGAGCCTCCTATTGTTAAATAGTGGTTGTTAGTTAGTAGCTCTTAAATAGTTGGATTAATAGAGTTTAAGGACAAAGGTAAAAATGAAAAAATTATCGCCATGGAAACTATCGTTAGTGCCGTTAGCAATGTTTGGCTTTGGCTTTGCATTAATACCTCTATACGATATTTTTTGTGAGGTGACTGGCCTAAACGGTAAAAACTATACTGTTATGGAGGGCGGATTAAGCCAAGAAGAGAAAGATACGGTGAGTACACAAACCGCCGTACTTAGCTTTTTAGCAGATCCAAACAGTCGAGATACTTGGAAATTTGCACCAGAGTTAAACTCTTTAAAATTAGAAGCTGGAAAAATGGTCACCACCTATTACGAACTGACAAACAATCAAGATCAGGCGGTGACAATTCAAGCTGTGCCAAGCGTTGCACCAGGGCGATGGGCCGAATATTTAGTAAAAATAGAATGTTTTTGTTTTACAAGTCAGGTGATCGAAGCCAATAGCAGTGTACGTTTACCATTACAGGTAACGCTGAGTGCCAAGGCTCCTGAAGATGTAAATCATTTAACGTTATCGTACAGAATCTATCAAACAGAAAATGTTACTGCACTTTAGTAACGTTTAATTAAGTGAGCCTTTAGGAGGTGCAACTTGGAAACGCCTAAGTACTATGTTCCAGAAAGAAGTCACTGGCCAATTTTTGGCGCGATTTCAGTTTTTTTAGTCATATTCTCAATGGCTTCAATCATTCACCAAAGTAGCCAAGGGCAAGTTGGGTTTTTTCCCGTAGCCTTAGGTGTAGTAGCAAGTTTGTTAATGCTATATATGTTATTTGGCTGGTTTGGCGAAGTGATTAACGAAGGCCTTCGAGGAATGAACAGCGACCAATTGAAGCGCAGCTTTCGAATCAGTATGGGTTGGTTTATTTTTTCAGAAGTAATGTTTTTTGCCGCTTTTTTTGGTGCGCTATTTTACGCTCGAACACTATCAGTTCCTTGGATAGGCGGTGAAGGTGCTAAAGGCGTGACTAATATGCTATGGGAAGGTTTTCTACCTCATTGGCCGTTATTAAAAACCCCTGACATGCAGGAGTTTCCAGGAGCAATGAGCACTATAGACGCTTGGAAATTACCATTTATTAATACTGTGTTATTAATTATTTCAAGTGTGACCTTAACTATTGCGCATCACTCATTAAGAGAGAGTGATAAGCAAAAGACATTATTTTGGTTGGCTGTAACGTTGACTCTAGGTTTGGCTTTCATGTGTGTTCAAATTTATGAATATAGTCATGCAATTAATGATCTTAATTTAACTCTAGAAAGTGGTATATACGGATCAACATTTTTCATGTTAACAGGTTTTCATGGCCTGCATGTGACGCTGGGTGGCATTATGATTTTTGTAATGTACTGGAGAGTTAAAAATGATCATTTTACACCAGAAGATCATTTTGGATTTGAAGCTGCAGCCTGGTATTGGCATTTTGTAGACGTAGTCTGGTTATTATTATTTACTTTTGTCTATGTGATTTAATATAAATTTAATAGGCTGAGGATTAAATACTCAGCCTTGATTAAAGTTAATCAAGATTCAAAAATAAAAAATAAACCAATGGTAGTGATGCAACATATTGCAAAAACAACCCGGTACTTTAACGACTGATATGTTTTTACTGAGCTTTGTTTAGCTGTAATTAAATGAAATAAGCCGTAAAAAAGGGCAGCAATGCTAAATAATAAAAATAATATAATGAGCAGCTTAAACATAATTACTGGTCCTTTGGCAAATTATGGTCAAACTTGGCGTTTAACCTTTAACCCAATTTATAGCCTAATAATGTTAATTGGTATAGGAATATGTGCTGGTGCAGCTAATTGGCAGTTTACTAAATCTCAATTTTATATGACGCCACTTGCTCAAACTACTCATATGCAAGGCACATATTTAAACGACTATACACATTTTTTAGACAACCAAACATTAAATGGTCGGGCAGGTTATGCGACGATCACGCCATTCAAATATGAAAATACTATTTATCTCATTAATCGAGGCTTTGTTACTTATGACGATCGAGATGAGTTACCAAAAGTAACTACTGTTGAACACTCGGTTAAGCTAACGGGCCATTTAATCGATTATAAAAAACCTATGTTATTAAATGATAGTCTGCAAGATCCTTTACCTCTAAGAATTCAATATATTAATACTAAGCATTTTGCCATTATGTTGGGACAACCTGTAGTAGATAGAATATTTCAACTAGAAAGTGGTCCGGGCTTAGCTCAGGCTTTCCCAGTGTCGGAGCCTTATTTAAATCATCATCGCCATATGGGCTATGCAATTCAATGGGGACTACTGGCACTAGCTGGTTTGGTTATTTGGATAATCGCAAGTATTAAAAGAGAAGAAAAAAATGTCTAAAAAATTACCATTATTACTGATGTTCGCAGTTCTAATTGCACCATTTGCAATTTCTTTAGTACTGTTAGAAAACAAAGACTCGCTTGGCGATAGAGCAAATGGAAGCTGGCTTACCGAAACACTTTATGTAAATGCAGATGCCGATCGTCATTGGCAGTTATTATGGAAAAAAGAATGCGGCCAAGATTGTGATCAATTTACTAACTTACTTAAACGAGTAAAAATGGCTCTTGGTAAGCGTCAGGGTAAACTTGTTATTAATCCATTAGAATTCTCGGAAACCAAGCCCTTTGAATCAGAGACTGATAATAAAATTTTTATTGCTGATCAAAATGGTTTATTACTACTTAGCTATAACGCAGATGAAGCAGGAGCCTATAAATTACTCAAAGATCTTAAAACATTAATGAAAAATGGAGGGGCATAATGCGTCGCCTTGCATTAATTAACATACTTTGGGCACTCATTGTTATTACGCTTGGGGCACTCACTCGGTTGCTAGATGCTGGTTTAGGCTGCCCTGATTGGCCGGTATGTTATGGGCAAATTATTCCGCAGGCTAATGATGCGGCTGAACAGTTTTTACATTGGGACTTTGATTCAGGCAAAGCATGGATGGAAATGATTCATCGCTATGCAGCCAGTGCGCTGGGTCTAAGCATTGTCATCCAAGCCATTATAATTTGGCCTCGTTACTCTGGAGCTGTTGTCTGGTTATCAATTTTTCTAGTTTTTTGGGTTATCCTGCAAGGTATGTTTGGCATGTGGACGGTGACATTACGTTTGTGGCCTCCGGTTGTTAGTGCTCATCTTTTAGGAGGTGCTATTACATTAGGTGCTCAATTTTTAATATGGCGCACCCTTACAAGTAACCAGCAGCCAAAATTTAATAATGTGTGGGGTGCATTTGCACTAGTCGTATTTTTACAAATGGCGCTTGGCGCTTGGACTTCGTCTCAGTATGCTGGTTTAGCTTGTCCTGACTTTCCTACCTGCCAAGGGCGAATGTGGGTAGATATAGACAGCTCAGTATTTGAAGCGCCAATGGTACAAGGTGATGAATACTTAGGCGGGATACTCAGTATGCAGCAGAGAATGGCCATTCAATGGCTTCATCGCTTAGGTGCTCTAGTTGTGATTCTGTTGTTTATATATTTAGCAATCAATAAAAAGCATCAACGACGAGCTTTGTATTTTGTGTTTGCATGTTTGTCGATACAAATACTCTTGGGTATATTAAATGCAGTATTACTTTTACCTTTATCGTTAGCATTACTGCACAATACATTTGGAATGCTGTTATTTATAAGTGTTTTAAATGGGTTATCAGTGAAAACTAAAAAGACAGCAAAAGACAAATATCCAGAAGAGTTAATAGCTTCATTTTAGATAAAAATAATAATAAGTATATCGAGGTTAAAATGGAAAAAGCCAGTGTATTAGAACGCAGTTATCGTTACACAGCCACAGTAAAAGACTACTTTGCCATGACTAAATTTAAAGTCGTGGTAGTTATGCTATTTACCGTAATGGTTGGATTTTTGTTAGCGAGTACCTTGGACGTAAACTTTATAAAATTATTTTACACTTTGGCAGGTGTAGCTGGTTGTGCAATGAGTGGAGCGGTATTAAATCACTTAGTCGACCGTCATCGCGATACTAAGATGCAACGGACTAGTCGCAGGCCCGTTGCCACAGGAAAGGTGAGTGCTGAATCAGCCTTTATGTTTTCTATGTTGTTATTAGCAGGGGGCGGTAGCTTGCTGTATTTTCAATTAAATCCTTTGACTGCTTTGTTATCTGTTTTATCAATGTTTGCTTATGGAGTGGTTTACAGTGTTTGGTTAAAACCTGCGACGCCACAAAATATTACGGTAGGTGGACTCGCAGGTGCGATGCCTCCTTTGTTAGGTTACACCGCAGTAACTGGTCAAGTGGGTCCAGAGGCCTTGTTATGGGTATTAATAATTTTTACTTGGACACCGCCACACTTTTGGGCTTTAGCAATTTATAAAAAAGATGAATACGAAAAAGCGGGCGTTCCCATGATGCCAGTAACGCATGGAATTAGTTTTACTGCATTTCAAGCATGGCTATATTGTTTGTTACTGTGTGTTGTAAGTATTGCGCCAGTATTATTGGGTAGCCAAGGAATGATTTATCTGGTGATGGTAACCGCGATTAATGCCAAGTTTACATGGCTAACATATTGCATGTGGTGTAGTCCTACAGACGCAAATGCCAAAAAAACGTTTAGATTTTCTATCGTTTATATTATGTGGTTATTTGCAGCGCTGTTGTTGGATCATTATGTACGATTGATTGCTTTTTAGCTTAGTATTAGAGATTATTTTAAAAAATTAAAGGTCGTATCTAACTTAAATAGATACCACTGCTACAATTAATATATAAGCGAGTTTGAAGTCTGCTTAATAAAACTCTGGCTCAAAATAGTGAAGGTGCCCCATGTATTTACAGCATATGTTCGGATTACTCTACCACCCTAAGTCAGAATGGGACTCGATAAAAAAAGAGAACCATACGTTAGGTCATATATACATCACACATCTATTGTTTCTGGCGGCAATCCCTCCTTTTGCGCTGTTTGTGGGTACAACTCAATTTGGTTGGAGCTTCATGGGTAAAGAGTATTACTTTATCTCTATGGAGTCGGCAATACCCTTGGCGGTAGCCTTCTACGTAGCGCTGTTGGCAGGTATGTTTTTTATGGCTTACACCACCTTTTGGATGGAAAAAACGTTTGGGGCCGAAGCCAGTCTAGAGCGCTGTTTATTATTTACTACGTTCACCTCTACACCCATGTTTTTATCTGGATTTATAGGCTTGATACCTATTTTATGGTTAGACGTGTTTGTCGTTTTAGCTGCTGTTTCTTATACCGTATATTTATTGTATGCGGGTGTACCAATATTTATGAATATTCCTGAAGAGCGTGGGTTTATTTTTGCATCATCAATTTTAACAGTGGGTCTTTGTGCTTTAGTAGGCATGATGGCGGTGACTGTTATTATTTGGGGAATGGGCTTTGCGCCACAGATACTAAATGGTTAACTATTTTTTAAATGTAAATTAAAAGCCTGCTTATGCAGGTTTTTTTTTGCCTAGTATTTTAAATATTAAACTAGTTATGCGTAATTTAAATAGGTTTAATTCCCATTAGAGAAACAATTTCTGGTTTAGGAAAAAACACAGCCAGTTAAATTATGACCCAATTTATAGCGCTATGTATGCATCTAAAAATGGACTTAAAGGCTTGAGAGTATTTGAGTCAGAAGTGATGCTTTATTTTAATAAAATTATTCGCATATAGATTTTCCAACTACACTTAAATTAGTATTAACCGTTTGTCTTAAACTTAAAGGGTTGTTGGGCCACTTGTGGGCCTACTATGGATGGAATGGAAGAGAATAAAATTAATTTTGTAGACCTTAAGCTAATACCAGGACAGGTATTTCAACTGGAGTTTGAGGGCTACACCAATCAAAGAGAAAAAGTCCACTTAATAGGCTATCGCCGTAATGGATCGCTGATTATTACCTCGCCAATGACAAACGGAATACCTGCGTCAGTAAAAAGTGGCGAAAAGGTTACTATTCGGTTGTTCTCCGCCAAAATGAGCAGTGCCTGTGCTTTTCAAACGGAGGTTATTACTGTTAGCAAAACCCCTTACACTCATATTCATTTGAAGATACCCGAAACAGTTTTAATTGGGGAGGTCAGAAAAGGGGTGCGCGCAGAAGTTGAGGTGGTCACTAGAGTTGATTATTTTTTGGATTCAGAGCCAAAATCCACATCGGCAAAAATTGTAGATCTAAGTATGAATGGTGCGAGAATGCTGGGCAGAACGTTTGATTTTAATGAAGATACTGACGTTTTACTGGGTTTTGAAATTGAAGTTAGTGGCATTAAATTAGACCTTGAGATCAAGGCCAGAGTTAGGTCAATTAGTCCACTTGAGCAAGGCTTTGCAGTAGGTTTACAGTTTGAAGAAGTATCGCCAAATGAAAAAATTGCACTGCAGGCGTTTGTTCTCACAAAGGCAAATGATATTTAAATCATCATAGTGAATGAATTAACTATGAATTAAGGACAGCCACCAGTTAAATTTCCTGCGATACCATTAATAGGGTTCTGTTTTGAGTTTTAAGATTAGGTAAAAACGGGTATAATTCCGCCCCTTTTCTAGCTCTTTAACACAGGATTTGCCATGCGCTGTCCATTTTGCGGTGAACAAGATACAAAAGTTATCGATTCACGTCTGGTCGCCGAAGGTGATCAGGTACGTCGTCGTCGCCAGTGCCAAGCCTGTGATGAGCGTTTTACCACTTTTGAATCAGCCGAATTACTCATGCCAAAATTGGTTAAGAGCAATGGTACACGTGTCCCATTTGACGAGCAGAAGCTAAGGTCTGGTATGCAACGAGCTGTAGAAAAGCGTCCCGTCAGTGTTGAAAATATCGAAGCATCTATCCACAAAATTCAAGCCCGTCTGCGCGCCACTGGCGAACGAGAAGTTCAAAGCTTAATGGTAGGTGAACTAGTGATGGAAGAATTACGAAAATTAGATCAAGTCGCTTATGTGCGTTTTGCCTCTGTTTACCGCCAATTCCAAGATATTGACGAGTTCAGGCAAGAAATTGAACGCATACGCCATGACAGCGTTAAAAATGACAAGCAGTTAGATATCCTCGAAGATGTACCAGAGCGTACTAAATGATCGAAAACACTCGATCTCACGTAGAATACATGGCTAGAGCAATATCACTGGCTAATCGCGGTCTATACACCACCGATCCAAATCCACGTGTTGGCTGTGTCATTGTTAAAGACGGCTTGATAGTTGGTGAAGGTTTTCACCGTAAAGCGGGCGAAGGCCATGCAGAAGTGAATGCTTTGGCTCAAGCTGGTGAACAATCAAAGGGTGCAACGGCGTACGTTACACTTGAGCCTTGCAGTCACTTTGGTCGGACACCTCCTTGCAGTGATAGTCTGATAAAAGCAGGTATTTCATCAGTAGTATGCGCCATGAAAGACCCAAATCCGCAAGTTAGTGGTAAAGGGTTTATGAAGCTTGAAAATGCTGGTGTAGAGGTTTTAGTTGGTGTACTCGAGCAAGAGGCTAGGGCATTAAACCCCGGCTTTATTAAACGCATGGAAACCGGTTTGCCGTTTGTTCGATTAAAAATGGCTTGCAGCCTAGATGGACGAACCGCTATGGCGAGTGGCGAGAGCCAGTGGATAACGGGCCCAGCCGCACGCAGTGACGTGCAAAAGTTAAGAGCTAGAAGTTCGGCAATAGTGACAGGTATTGAAAGTATTTTACAAGACGACTCGTCTCTAACGGTTAGGTCGAAAGAGCTTGGTTTAGAGCCATTGCTAGCTGATGAAATTGCGCAGCGCCAGCCATTGCGTGTGGTATTAGACAGCCAAGGCCGAATACCTAAATCTGCAAAAATATTGCAACAAACTGGCGATACACTGGTAGTGGTCAGTCACGGCGTTCAAATACCCTTTCCAGTTGAAACTCTGGCGTTAAATAAAGGTCAAAAGGGGTTAGATTTAACTGAGTTATTAACAGAATTGGCGCTAAAAAACTGCAATGAAGTTTTAATAGAAACTGGGGCGACGCTTGCCGGTCAATTTGTAGATCAAGGGTTAGTAGATGAAATGGTGCTTTATATGGCACCGTGCTTTATGGGCAGCGACGCCCGTCCAATGTTAGACATGCCGTTGCAAATAATGGCTGACAAAAAGTTATTAACGGTAACTGATATCCGTATGGTGGGTAACGATATGCGTTTAACACTTAGATTTAATCGTGGTATTACCAAAACTTAAATAGACCAGCGAGTGCGATAACGGTGTTTATTTTAAAGGATAAAACCGATTATTCATTAATATATGTTTCTAGAATATAAAGAGTTATAACGATGGCGTTAAATAGTATAAAAGAAATATTAGCCGATATGCGCGATGGCAAAATGGTTATC